>NZ_JBEXLP010000023.1:0-91962 GCF_040610035.1 Streptomyces sp. NPDC004542 | reverse complement strand
GCCAGGGCGACGACCTGCCCGCCGTGGCGCCGCAGCTGCGCGCCCTGCGCCGGCGCGCCGGCCTCACCCTGGAGGCCGCGGCCCGCGCCGCCGGTCTCTCGCCCGCCCATCTCTCCCGGCTGGAGACCGGCGGGCGCCAGCCTTCGCTCCCGATGCTGCTCGCGCTCGCCCGCATCTACGGTACGACCGTCTCGGACCTGCTCGGCGAGACGGTCGCGGGCCGGGACGCCGTCGTGCGCGCCGCCGGCATGGAACCGACCCCGGCGGGCGGCTGGACCTACTTCCAGGCGGGCGCACCCGGGCGCGGCATGCAGGCACTGCGCGTTCGGGTGCCGTACGGCACGCAGGGCGACATCGTGCGGGTCCACCCCGGCGAGGAGTGGCTGTACATCCTGAGGGGCCGCCTGCGCCTGCGTCTCGGCGACAGCGCGCACCTGCTCGCACCCGGCGACAGCGCGCACTTCGACTCGCTCACCCCGCACCGCCTCGCCGCCGAGGACCACGACGGCGTGGAGCTGCTGTTCGTCCACACCTTGCTGCAGAGCCCCACGGCCGCACTGTGCCTGGGCCCGCTGACTGGAGAGCTGCCATGAGCGACTTCGAGGAGAAGTTCCCCCCGTCCCTGTGGATCCGGCTGATCATCTACATCGCCGTCGGCCACCTGTTCGCCGGGTTCCTCTACCTGCTGTTCGCGGTGGGCGCCAAGGGCTGAACACGGTCCGGCCGCCGTCAGTCGAGGAGGCGCGCGCGCAGCCGCTCCCGGGTCCGCGGGGTGAGCCCGAGGCCCTGCTCCAGGTAGGCGTCGACCCCGCCCCACGTCTCCTCGAAGCTCGCGAAGGCCGCCCACAGATACTCGGCGCGCGCGTCGAAGAGCGGGTTGAGCAGCTCCATCACCTCGGGGGTGTAGGCGGTGTCCGGGCTGCCGCCCCGGCGCACCCGGTAGCGGCGGTGCTTGGCGTTGGACTCGAGGTAGTCGGCGACGATCGCGTCGCGCTCCACGCCGACCGCGAGGAGTGTCACGGCTATGGAGATGCCCGCGCGGTCCTTGCCCGCCGCGCAGTGCATCAGCGCGGGCACGCTGTCCTCGGCGAGGGCGTGCAGCACCTGGGAGTGCTCGGCCGTGCGCTCCGTCACGATCCTGCGGTAGGAGGTGACCATCCGGTGCTCGGCCTTGCCGTCGCCGAGGATGGCCCGGAGCTGGTCGAGATCGCCGTCGCGGACCATCTTCCAGAACTCGGCGCCGTCCGCCGGGTCGCTCAGCGGCAGGTTCACATTGCGCACGCCGGGCAGGTCGACGTCCGGCCCCTCGAGCTTCTTGTCGGCCGCGTTGCGGAAGTCGAAGACCGTGTGCAGGCCCAGGGAGGCGAGGAACTCCGCGTCCTGGTCGGTCGCGTGGGCGAGGTGGCCGCTGCGGAACAGCACCCCGGAGCGCACCCGCCGTCCGTCCGCCGTGGGCAGGCCGCCCACGTCCCGGAAATTGCGCACCCCGGTCAGCTCCGGCTCGGTCGACGGGACCTGCTGTGTCACGTGGGCTCCTCGCGGTCGCTCCCGCCGTCGCGGCTCGCCGGCGGGCCCCCGATGACGATACGACATCGGTTTTCCCGGGCAATCAGTTGTCCACAGGCGTTGCCTCCGGACCCTCATGCCCTTGATGATGTTGAGACGTGAGCGGATCTGTTGGCACTTGTGAGGGTTCGATGGTGGACATCGCCGAAAACGGTCGTACATGGCTCCTGACGGGGCCCACCAGCAGTTATGCGCTGCACCTCACGGAGGCGCACGAACTGCTCCACCTCCACTGGGGCCCGCGCATCGCGCTCGCCGACGCCGAGGCGCTCGCCGTGCGTCCGCTGCCCGGCTACTGGCCCTTCGAGTCCCCGCTCGACGGCCGCGAGGAGTACCCGGTGGAGGGCGGCCCCCGCTTCGTCCGGCCCGCCCTGTCCGTGCGCACCGGGGAACGGCGCGGCACCGAGTGGACCTTCGAGGCCCATGAGGCCGAGGGCGACGAGCTGCGGCTGCGTTTCCGGGACGGCTCCCTGGCCGTGACGCTGCACTACCGGATGCGCGGGGACGTCGTCGAACGCTGGGTGACGGTCGGCAACGGCGGCGACGCGCGCGTGGAGCTGCTGCGGGCCGACGCCGCCACCTGGACCCTGCCCGACCGGGACGGCTGGCGGCTGTCCCAGCTGCACGGCCGGTGGGCCGCCGAGTCCCGGCTGACCAGCGCGGCGCTCACCCACGGCGAGAAGGTCATCGGCAGCCGCCGCGGTCACACCGGCCACCAGCACCTGCCCTGGGTCGCGCTCGACACCGGCGCCGGCGAGGAGCACGGCGAGGTCTACGGCTGCGCCCTCGGCTGGTCGGGATCCTGGCGGATCGCGGTCGCCCAGCTCCCCGACGCGCGCGTGCAGATCACCGGCGGCGCCGGCTACGACGACTCGGGTCTGCTGGCCCTGGCGCCGGGCGAGTCGTACACCACGCCCGTTTTCGCGGGCCTGTGGAGCGACGCCGGCTTCGGCGGTGCCAGCCGTGCCTGGCACGCCTACCAGCGGGCGTACGTCATCCCGGACGCCGACCGGGACCGGCCGGTGCTGTTCAACTCCTGGGAGGCGACGAACTTCGACATCTCCGAGGAGCAGCAGGCGACCCTCGCCCGGCGGGCGGCGGCGATCGGCGTCGAGCTGTTCGTGGTCGACGACGGCTGGTTCGGCGCCCGCACCAGCGACCGCGCCGGCCTCGGCGACTGGACGCCCAACCCGGACCGTTTCCCCGGCGGCCTCAAGCCCCTCGCCGACTCTGTGCACGCCCTCGGCATGCAGTTCGGCATCTGGGTCGAGCCCGAGATGGTCAACCCGGACAGCGAGCTGTACCGCGCCCACCCGGACTGGGTGCAGTTCCAGCCGGGGCGGAAGCGGACGGAACTGCGCAACCAGCTCGTCCTGAACCTCGCCCGCGAGGACGTCCAGCAGTACCTCTGGGAGCAGCTCGACGGGCTGCTCTCCAGCGCCCCGGTCGACTATGTGAAGTGGGACTTCAACCGCTGCTTCACCGACGCCGGCTGGCCCGGCGAGCCGTACCCGCAGCGCCTGTGGGTGGACCACGTCCGCGCCTTCTACGGCCTCCTCGACCGGCTGCGGGCGGCCCACCCGGGCGTCGCCTTCGAGTCCTGCTCGGGCGGTGGCGGACGGATCGACCTCGCTGTCATGAGCCGTACGGACCAGGTGTGGACCTCCGACAACACCGACCCGCTGGACCGGCTGGTCATCCAGCACGGCTTCAGCCAGATCCATCCCGCGCGGGTCATGGCCGCCTGGGTCACCGACAGCCCGAACACCCAGCTCAACGGTCGGGTCAGCTCTCTGAAGTTCCGCTTCGTGAGCGCCATGGCCGGGGTTCTCGGCGTCGGTGGCGACCTCTCCGAATGGACGGAGGAGGAGCTCGCCGAGGCCCGGGAATGGGTGGAGCTCTACAAGGAGATCCGCCCGGTCGTGCAGCGCGGCGACCTGCACCGGCTGCGGCCGCCGGAGGGCGGGCTGAGCGCGGTGCAGTACCTCCTCGGGGACGAGACGGTCGTCCTCGCCTGGCTCCAGGCGCAGCGGTACGGGGAGCCGGTGCCCGCGCTGCGGCTGCGCGGCCTCGACCCCACGGCCTCCTACGAATGCCGTGAAACGGGAGAAGTCCACCGAGGTGCCGTCCTGCTGCACCACGGGCTGCCCACGGGGCTGCGCGGCGACTTGGATGCGACGGTCATCCGCTTGCGTCGTATGTGAGCTGTATGCACTGATTGCACCTTTCATCGCAACTAGCCAGGAAATAAAGGGTCATGTACGTCGAGTGGTGAGGAGCGTCATATTCGTGACCGTCCGTCGCGCGTCATGCCCACGTAATCCGCGTCGATTCCCGGGGAATCGAGGCGGTGCGGAAGAAGGGAATGCACGGAGGGTGACCGGGATGTCCCGTAACGGATCAAGCGAAAGGCGGACAGAGGGAACCAACTGCTTGTCCCTTCGCATCCTGCTCGCTTACGTTCGCCAGCAATCCGGACGGAACGCCGAATCCTGCCGCCGCCCGGAGCCCGGACACACTCACCCGTGCACGGCAGGAGCGGGGGACCCACCAGGCATGACGGCCTGTCCCGGTCTCCAGGACGGCCAGGGGTGAAGCCGCGCTCCGCGCGCGGCCGGGCAGCTCCAGCCCGAACCCGACAGCTCACCTCGCAGGCGCCGGAGAGGAATTCGCCATGCCCGCGAAGGGTAAGCACCGCCGTCCCAAGAACCGGCGTTTCACCCGTTCCATCGCCGTCGCCGGAACCGGCGGTGCCGCGCTGGCGCTGCCCCTCATGGGGGCCACCGGCGCCCATGCGGCCGTCCCGGCCGCCGCCAAGGACTCCGTCTCCGGGAAAGCGGTCCAGGCCGCGCCGGAGACCGGGAAGAAGGCCGCCGCCCCTGCGGGCGTGCGCGTCTACACCGTCCGCGAGGGCGACTGGCTCGCGAAGATAGCCCGTGAGCAGAACGTCAGCGGCGGCTGGCACCGGCTCTACGCGGACAACCGCGAGGCCGTCGGCGGCGATCCCTCGCTGATCCACCCCGGCCTGGAGCTGAGCCTCGGTGAGCAGGCCGCCGGCACCGGTGCCGACTCCGCCGCCCCGGAGAAGACTTCCTCCTCCGCGCACCCGACGACGCAGTCTGCCACGCGCTCCGCGACGCGGCCGGACGCGCAGCCCGAGCCGGCGTCCGCCGCGGCGCCGAACGCCGCCACCGGCTTCACCCTCCCGGTGGCGGGTGCCACCGTCGGCACCCGCTACCACGTGCCGGGCGGCATGTGGTCCAGCGGTTACCACACGGGCGTCGACTTCGTCGTCCCCACCGGCACCCCCGTCAAGGCCGTGGGCGCGGGCACGGTCGTCTCCGCCGGGTGGGGCGGCGCCTACGGCAACCAGGTCGTGATCCGGCTCGCCGACGGCTACTACGCGCAGTACGGCCACCTCTCCGCGATCTCCGTCTCGGCCGGGCAGAGCGTGGCCGCGGGCCGGCAGATCGGCCTGTCCGGCGCGACCGGCAATGTGACCGGCCCGCACCTGCACTTCGAGATCCGCACCACGCCGAACTACGGCTCGGACGTGGACCCGGTCGGCTACCTCCGCTCGCACGGCGTGCCCGTCGCCTGACCCGTCGCGCCGCTCAGGCTGCCGAAGGCCGGACCTCTGATCCCCGGGTCCGGCCTTCGGCGTGCTCCCGGTGCGCTCCGGCGTATTCCCGTGGGGCACATGTCCGCGAAGTGGCTTATCTCACCGTCCGTCAACCCCTTATTACGGTCGCGTAGGTCACACCGAAAGGTGAATCATGGGCCGACGTGGCAGACGATTCGAAGAGTGACAGCAGATCAGTGATCGGGTCGTACGTGGCGGTGGGGGACAGCTTCACCGAGGGCGTGGGCGACCCCGGCCCCGACGGGGCCTTCGTCGGCTGGGCCGACCGGTTCGCGGTCCTCCTCGCGGACCGGCGGCCCGAGGGCGACTTCAGGTACGCGAACCTCGCGGTACGCGGCAAGCTGCTCGACCAGATCGTGGCGGACCAACTCCCGCGCGCGGTCGAAATCGCCCCGGACCTGGTGTCCTTCTGCGCGGGCGGCAACGACATCATCCGCCCCGGCACCGATCCCGACGAGGTGGCCGAGCGTTTCGAGCTGGCGGTGGCCCAACTCGCCTCCGTCGCGGGCACGGTCATGGTGACGACCGGCTTCGACACCCGCGGCGTGCCCGTGCTCAGGCACCTGCGCGGCAAGATCGCCACGTACAACGGCCACGTCCGGGCGATCGCCGACCGGTACGGCTGTCCCGTCCTCGACCTGTGGTCCCTGAGGACGATCCAGGACCGGCGCGCCTGGGACCACGACCGCCTGCACCTCTCGCCCGAGGGGCACACGCGCGTGGCCCTGCGGGCCGGCCAGGTGCTCGGCCTGGAGGTCCCCGCCGACCCGGAGCAGCCCTGGCCGCCGCTCCCGCCCCGGGGCACGTTCGACATCCGCCGCGACGACGTCCACTGGGCCCGCGAGTACCTGGTGCCGTGGATCGGGCGCCGGCTGCGCGGCGAGTCCTCCGGCGACCATGTGACGGCCAAGGGCGCGCTGTCCCCGGACGACATCAGGATGCGGATCGCCCCGGTGGCCTGACCGGATCCCCTCCGGGAGCCCGGCGGCCGGCCACGACCGGCCGGCCGCCGCTCCCGGTCCGCCCGCCGGGACGCTGCCCGGTCCGGCCCCCGGCCCTCCGCCGGGCGGACGGCGAAAGCGGGCCCTGACGGTCGGTCAGGGTGCGCGGTCGAGGTTCAGTTCATGGGCCAGTGCCTCGTCCACCCACTCCTGGGCGCGGGACCTCGGCACCGCGCCGGCGTAGGACGTCAGCTGGACGGCGAGGCCGTCGAGCAGGGCGGTCAGGCGCAGGGCCGTGGCGGTGGGGTCCGGGCAGACGAACTCGCCCGCCGCGACGCCCTCGGCGATGACCTCGGCCAGCGCCGCCTTCCACTGCCGGTCCAGTTCGCCGGTGACCTCCCGCAGGGCGGGCTCCCGCAGCGCGACCGACCAGCCCTCGATCCACAGCCGCCAGCCCTTGGCCCGGCCGGTGGGCGCGTACCAGCGCACGGCGGCCCGCAGCCGGCGCAGCGCGGACGTACGACGGCCCAGCAGCCGCCGCAGCTGCGCGAGGTCGCCCTCGGCGGCGTGCGCGAAGGCGGCGGCGACCAGCTTCTCCTTCGTGGAGAAGTGGTACAGCACCAGCGCGTTGCTCACGCCGAGCGCCGTGGCCACGTCGGCGATCCGCACCGCCGCCACGCCCCGCGCCTCGATCTGCTCGACGGCGGCGCCCAGCAGTTCCGCCCGCCGCTCCGGCACGCTCAACCGCACTCTCGCCACGCCGTCACCCTAATCGGTCACGCGGGTCCGGTGGCGACGTGGTCCGGCCGTTTGGTCGGCGGTACCGCCCGAAGCTTCGCGATCCCCGGCGGCCGGCCGGGAACGGCGGCCGGACCGTCCGCTGAACAGCCGGTCGGCACGGTGGAGTGTCCGACGGTAGCGGGACCCCGCCCGGCGGGCGGGGCAAGCCATAACCGGACTTCGTCCCCGGTTGTCGGAGCGGCCGACCATAATGGAGAGCCTCGCCGACTCCAACTGGAGGTACCGTGACCCGATCGGGTTCCCTGCGTTCCGGGCTGCGCACGCTGCGGCCCGAGGCCTTCGGCGCGGAGCCCGGCGGTGAGCGCCTGGCCCGCATCCGCAGATCGCCCCACTTCGAGGACGGCGTCTTCCAGAACCCCGGAGGCACCGCCCGCACCCGGCCCTCCGGTTCGGCCCTGGACCTGGCGAAGGTCTTCCTCGACCGGGACACCCGCCCCCGGCGCTCCCCGCGGGGCACCGTCCCGGTGCACCCCACCACCGTCGCCGACCTCGCCCGGCCGCCCGCCACCGGGCTGCGGCTGACCTGGACGGGCCACTCCAGCGTGCTCGCGGAGATCGACGGGCGGCGTGTGCTGTTCGACCCCGTCTGGGGCGAGCGTTGTTCTCCCTTCCCGTTCGCCGGGCCCAAGCGGCTGCACCCGGTTCCGCTGCCGCTGGCCGCGCTCGGCCCGGTCGACGTGGTCGTCATCAGCCACGACCACTACGACCACCTGGACCTGCCCACCATCAAGGCGCTGGCCGGGACGGACACCCTGTTCGCGGTGCCGCTCGGCGTCGGGGCCCACCTCGAACGGTGGGGCGTGGCCGAGAGCCGGCTGCGCGAGCTGGACTGGCACGAGGCGACCGAGGTCGCCGGCCTCACCCTGACCGCGACGCCGGCCCGGCACTTCTGCGGGCGCGGGCTGCGCAACACCCAGCACACCCTGTGGGCCTCCTGGGCCGTCGCCGGCGCGGAGCACCGGATCTACCACAGCGGCGACACCGGCTGGTTCGACGGCTTCAGGGAGATCGGCGCCGAGCACGGCCCGTTCGACGCCACGATGATCCAGATCGGCGCCTACAGCGAGTTCTGGCCCGACATACACATGACACCCGAGGAGGGCATGCGCGCCCACCTCGACCTCCAGGGCGGCCGGGCCAGCTCCGGTGTGATGCTGCCGATCCACTGGGCCACCTTCAACCTGGCCCCCCACCCGTGGGCGGAACCCGGCGAGGGCACCGTCGCGGCCGCCCGGGCGGCCGGCGCCCGTGTCGCGCTGCCCCGCCCCGGCGAGCCCTTCGAACCGACCGCCGAGACCGTCCCGTCCGAGCCGTGGTGGCGCAGTGTGGCCCTCGCCCCGGAGGGCGGCTGGCCGGAGGCGGCCGCGCGGACCGCGGTGAAGGCCACCGCCGGCTCGGCGGCCCTCGCGCAGGCCGGCACGGCCGGTGACGCTGCCGGCCGCACGGCCGAGGACGAGGGGGATCCGGAGGCCGTTCCGGCGGGCTGAGCGCCGGGCGGGGCAGCCGCACGACGCAGGGCCGGCGAGGGCCGGGGAGCGAGGAACTCCCCGGCCCTCGTGGTCTGTTCGTGACCACATCCGACCAGGTCGGATCGAGGATTTACGGTTCTGTTCCGGCACCTCCGGCCGGGTTGTCGGTCTGTCGTACGACGCCTCATACCAGAGCGGGACCATCCCCGGGGGACTTTGTCAACTGCCCGCCACGCGTGATGCGGAGGCGACTACGGTGAGTGTCCGTCGGACGACGCAGGGCCGAACCGTGCCCGCCGGACCAGTACGAGGACACCCATGTCTCACCTCCGCGCACCGGCCGCGCGCGCCGACCGCCGTGAGGGCGGCCGGCACGGGCGGCCGGCCGCCCGCCCCGTTCCCGCACTGCCCGATACCCCCCTACGGCCACAGCTCCTCCGCCTCGCGGTGCTGCCGCCCGTCGCCGTCGCGCTCAGCGCCGGCGCGGCCGTCCTGGTCACCGTCCGCTCCGCCGGGTTCCACGCCGGCCTCACCCTGTGGACGGTGCTCGCCGGAGCGGTCTCGGTGACCGTCGCCGCCCTCCTCATCGCCGCCGTCGCCGCCGACCGCACGGCCCGCTCGGTGAGCGCCCGGGTCGGCGCCCTGCGCCGCAGCGCCGCCCGCGGCGAGGCCGACCTGAGGGCCCTGGTCGAGACGCTGCGCAAGGGCGACACCCCGCCCCCGCGCAAGCCGCGCGGCGGACCCCCGCAGGACGCCGACGACCTCGAACTCCTCGCCGCCGACCTCGCCCGCGCCCGCGACGGCGCCGTCCTGGCGGTCGTCCAGGCGGCCCAGCTCTCCAGCCAGGCGGGCAGCGAACAGAAGCTCGAGGTCTTCGTCAACCTCGCCCGGCGGCTGCAGTCCCTCGTGCACCGGGAGATCTCCATCCTCGACGAGCTGGAGAACGAGCTCGAGGACCCCGACCTGCTCAAGGGCCTCTTCCACGTCGACCACCTCGCCACCCGCATCCGGCGCCACGCCGAGAACCTCGCCGTGCTCGGCGGCGCCGTCTCCCGGCGGCAGTGGAGCAACCCGGTCCCCATGACCGAGGTGCTGCGCTCCGCCATCGCCGAGGTCGAGCAGTACTCCCGGGTCCGGCTGGTCCCGCCCGTCGACGGCCGGCTGCGCGGGCACGCCGTGGCCGACGTCATCCACCTGCTGGCCGAACTCGTCGAGAACGCCACGCTGTTCTCCGCCCCGCACACCCAGGTGCTGCTCCGCGCCGGCCTCGTCACCGCCGGACTCGCCGTCGAGGTCGAGGACCGCGGGCTCGGCATGCCGGTCGGCGAGCAGGCCCGGATGAACGCCCTGCTCGCCGACCCCGACCAGGTCAACGTCGCCGGACTGCTGGCGGACGGGCGCATCGGTCTCTTCGTGGTCTCGCAGCTCGCCCGGCGGCACGGCATCACCGTCCGGCTCCAGACCAACATCTACGGCGGTGTGCAGGCGGTCCTCGTCGTACCGCAGGGCCTGCTGGGCACGGAACCGGACGACGCGCCGGACACGGGGCACGCGGGCAGGGCGTACGCGGTCCCGGGCCACGCGCACCCGGGGCGCGGGGCCACGAGGTGGATCCCGGCGCCGCCGGCCCCCCTGGTCCCGCCGGTTCCGCAGGCCCCGCAGCAGCAGCCGCGGGCGATGCTCCGGGCCGACGGTCCGGCGGACGCGAGCCGGCCCGTCGCCACCGACGGCCACGGACGGCACGCGCACCGCGGGCCCGGAACCCCGGCGGACGAGGGCACGCCACCGCCCCTGCCGGTGCGCGGCGCCCACGATGCCCGGCCCACACCCGCGGAGGCCGCGCCCGGCATCCGGCCCGACGAGCCACGCACGGTCGCGGAACACACCGCCGCGCCCCTCACCCCGCGAGGCGGCGGCACCGTGCGCGGCACCATGGGCAAGCCCCGACTGCCCCGGCGCCGCGCCCAGGAGCACCTCGTGCCCCAGCTGAGGGGCGGCCCGGCACCACGCCAGGACGGCGACACCCTCGCCGGCCACGACCCCGGCCTGATGGCCGCCTTCCAGCGGGGGATCGGCCTGGCCGAGGCGCAGCAGCACCTGGAGAAGGCCGACGCCCTCCCGGCAGAGGCGACGCGGACGAGCCACACGGAGCCGGCCCCCAGGACGCCGGCCCCCATGACGCCGGCCCCCATGACGCCGGCCCCCATGACGCACGACCCAGTGGCGCACGACCCAGTGGCGCACGACCCGGTGGGCGCGGCCCACCACGAGCTCACCGTCCGGCCCGACGGGAGCGCCCCGGCCGGATGACCTCCCACCCCAGCCCGGTACCCACCCGCACCACCGTCTCCAGCGCTCCCGCAGACCTTCGTACCCCAAGGAGTCGATCCACCATGGCGAGCGATGCGCCGACCGCCCAGGTTTCCGACCTCGACTGGCTGATGAGCGGCCTCGTCCAGCGCGTACCGCACACCAGCAGCGCGGTGCTCCTGTCCTGCGACGGGCTCGTGAAGTCCGTCCACGGCCTCGACCCCGACAGCGCCGACCACATGGCCGCCCTCGCCTCCGGCCTGTACTCGCTCGGCCGCAGCGCGGGCGTCCGGTTCGGCGACGGCGGAGACGTCCGGCAGGTCGTCGTCGAACTCGACTCGACCCTGCTGTTCGTCACCACCGCCGGCTCCGGCACCTGCCTGGCCGTACTGGCCGGCCGTGAGGCCGACGCGGCCGTGCTCGGCTACGAGATGGCCATGCTGGTCAAGAGCGTCCGCCCCTACCTGGTGACCGCGCCCCGCCGGCACGCCGTCGATCCCACGGCGACGAGGCCTTGAGGGTGGCCGCGGCCGGCGACGGGCCCTGGCTCGACGACGCGGCCGGACGGCTGGTGCGCCCCTTCACGGTCAGCAACGGCCGTACCCGGCCCACCATCGCGCTCGACCTGATGTCGCAGGTGATGGCCACCGGCGTCACCCCCCTCGGCTACCTCGGCCCCGAGCACGCCCAGGTGCTCGCACTGTGCCGGGCGCCCGTCCCGGTCGCCGAGGTCGCCGCCCATCTGGGACTCCCGGCGGCGGTCACCAAGGTGCTGCTCGCCGACCTCGTCGACTGCGGGGCGCTCACCGCCAAGCCCCCCGCCTTCCACCACAACCCCACTGACCGGTCCCTTCTGGAGGCAGTGCTCGATGGACTACGACGACAGCTCTGATCCCTTCCCCACCGCGCTCAAGATCCTGGTGGCCGGCGGGTTCGGAGTGGGCAAGACGACCTTCGTGGGGGCGGTGAGCGAGATCGCACCGCTCAGCACGGAGGAACTGCTCACCACGGTCAGCGCCGCGACCGACAGCCTCGACGGCATCGAGAACAAGGTCGAGACCACCGTGGCGATGGACTTCGGCCGCATCACCCTCGACCCGCGGCAGGTGCTGTACCTGTTCGGCACGCCGGGGCAGGAGCGGTTCTGGTTCATGTGGGACGAGCTGTCCGAGGGCGCGCTGGGCGCCGTCGTCCTGGCCGACACCCGCCGGCTGGAGGACTGCTTCGAGGCGGTCGACTTCTTCGAGGAGCGCGGCCTCGGCTTCGTCCTCGCCGTCAACGAGTTCGAGGGGTCCTACCGCTACGACCCCGAGGAGGTGCGCGCCGCCATCGACCTCGACCCCCGGATCCCGGTCGTCTCCTGCGACGCCCGCATCTCCTCCTCCGGGGTGCGGACGCTGCTCATCCTCGTACGCCACCTCATCGCCCACGCCCCGGTGCACGCGCCGAGCCACGGAGCCCGGTCATGAGCTACGAACCGCCGCGCCCCGTCAGGGGGCTGCTGCTCACCCCCGAGGACAAGGAGGCCCCCGCCCGCACCCGGCGGCTGAACCGGCTCGGCCTGGGGGAGCGCCCCGAGCCCGCCCTCGACGCTTTCGCGGACCACCTCGCCGAACTCGCGGACACGCCGTACGCCATGGTCAACTTCGTCGGCGAGGAACGGCAGTTCTTCGCGGGTCTGCGCACGCCGGTCGCCGGGCCGTTCGCGAAGGCCGACGGCACCCGGCCCGAGGTCGGCCGCTGGCTGCCGCGCGACCACGGGTTCTGCCCCCATGTGGTGGTGCGCCACAAGGCGCTGGTCCTGGAGGACGTCCGCGACTACCCGCGGTTCGCGTGCAACCCGGTGGTCGACGAGTACGGCATCCGCTCCTACCTGGGCGCCCCGCTCATCGACAGCACGGGGGCGGTGCTGGGCACCGTGTGCGTCGCCGACGTCGCCCCCCGGCCCTGGGGCAGGGCGGGTCTTCAGACCATCAAGGCCCGGGCCGCGGAACTGGCCGTACGACTCGAGCGGCGCGCGGACGACGGATTCCCGCTGTAAGCGGAGCTGTGGCACCGCTTAAGAAAACCTCGATGGACCCCGGCCTCCGCCCTGCGGCAGATTGCTGTGCGAATCCACTCCTCTCCCCGGACGCGGGTGCCGTCGGCACGCCGTGGACCGGGTTCGCATACACACATCGCATACACACATCGCATACACGGATCGCATACAGGAGCAGTAGCGTTGAAGGCGCTGGTCAAGGAGAAGGCGGAGCCCGGGCTGTGGCTCGCGGACGTGCCCGAGCCCGCCGTCGGACCGGGGGACGTGCTGATCAAGGTCCAGCGGACCGGCATCTGCGGCACCGACCTGCACATCCGGTCCTGGGACGGCTGGGCGCGCCAGGCGATCCGCACCCCGCTGGTGATCGGGCACGAGTTCGTCGGCCAGGTCGTGGAGACCGGCCGGGACGTCACCGACGTACGGATCGGCGACCGGGTCAGCGGCGAGGGCCACCTGGTGTGCGGCAAGTGCCGCAACTGCCTGGCCGGACGCCGTCATCTGTGCCGGGCCACCGTCGGCCTCGGCGTCGGCCGCGACGGCGCCTTCGCCGAGTACGTCGTCCTGCCCGCCGCCAATGTCTGGGTGCACCGCGTCCCCGTCGACCTCGACGTCGCCGCGATCTTCGACCCGTTCGGCAACGCCGTGCACACCGCGCTGTCCTTCCCGCTGGTCGGCGAGGACGTCCTGATCACCGGCGCCGGCCCGATCGGCCTGATGGCCGCTGCCGTGGCCCGGCACGCGGGCGCCCGGAACGTGGTGGTCACCGACGTCAGCGAGGAGCGGCTCGACCTCGCCCGCAAGACCGGCGCGACCCTGGCCCTGAACGTCTCCGCCGCCGCCATCGCCGACGGCCAGCGGGAACTGGGCCTGCGCGAGGGTTTCGACATCGGCCTGGAGATGTCCGGCCGCCCCGAGGCCCTGCGGGACATGATCGCCAACATGACGCACGGCGGCCGGATCGCCATGCTCGGCCTGCCGGCCGAGGAGTTCCCGGTCGACTGGGCCCGGATCGTCACCAAGATGATCACCATCAAGGGCATCTACGGCCGGGAGATGTTCGAGACCTGGTACGCGATGTCGGTGCTGCTGGAGGGCGGCCTCGACCTCACGCCCGTGATCACCGGCCGGTACGACCACCGGGACTTCGAGGCGGCGTTCGCCGACGCGGCGAGCGGCCGGGGCGGCAAGGTCATCCTCGACTGGACCGCGTGACCTCCTTTCCGCACCCCCTCTCCACCCCCCTCCGCGAGCACCTTCAGGAGCCTGCCATGTTCGACTCCGTGCGCGACGACCTGCGCGCCGCCCTCGACGAGATCCGCGCCGCCGGCCTGCACAAGCCCGAGCGGGTGATCGGCACCCCGCAGTCCGCGACCGTGAACGTCACCGCGGGCGGCCGCCCCGGTGAGGTCCTCAACTTCTGCGCCAACAACTACCTCGGCCTCGCCGACCACCCCGAGGTCGTCGCCGCCGCCCACGCGGCCCTGGACCGCTGGGGCTACGGCATGGCGTCCGTGCGCTTCATCTGCGGCACGCAGGAGGTGCACAAGGAGCTGGAGGCGCGGCTGTCCGCCTTCCTCGGCCAGGAGGACACGATCCTGTACTCCTCCTGCTTCGACGCCAACGGCGGCGTCTTCGAGACCCTCCTCGGCGAGCAGGACGCGGTGATCTCCGACGCCCTCAACCACGCCTCCATCATCGACGGCATCCGGCTGTCCAAGGCCCGCCGCCTGGGCTACGCCAACCGCGACCTGGCGGAGCTGGAGGCGAGGCTCAAGGAGGCGTCCGGCGCCCGGCGCCGCCTGATCGTCACCGACGGCGTCTTCTCCATGGACGGGTACGTGGCCCCCCTCGCGGAGATCTGCGAGCTCGCCGACCGCTACGACGCGATGGTCATGGTCGACGACTCCCACGCGGTCGGCTTCGTCGGCCCCACCGGCCGCGGCACGCCCGAACTGCACGGCGTCATGGACCGCGTCGACATCGTCACCGGCACCCTCGGCAAGGCGCTCGGCGGCGCCTCCGGCGGTTACGTCGCCGCCCGCGCCGAGATCGTCGCCCTGCTGCGGCAGCGCTCCCGCCCGTACCTCTTCTCGAACACCCTCGCGCCGGTCATCGCGGCCGGCTCGCTGAAGGTGCTCGACCTGCTGGAGTCGGCCGACGACCTGCGGGTCCGGCTGAACGAGAACACCGCGCTGTTCCGCCGTCGGATGACCGAGGAAGGCTTCGACGTCCTGCCCGGCGACCACGCCATCGCGCCCGTCATGATCGGCGACGCGGCGGAGGCGGGCCGCATGGCCGAACTGCTCCTCGAACGGGGCGTGTACGTGATCGGCTTCTCCTACCCGGTCGTGCCGCAGGGCCAGGCCCGCATCCGCGTCCAGCTCTCCGCCGCCCACTCCACCGAGGACGTGCACCGCGCGGTCGGCGCGTTCGTGGCGGCGCGCGCGGAACTGGCGGCCTGACCAGCGGCGACACCTTGCGATAATGGGCCGCATGATCGAGGCGCGGCGGCTCCACATCCTCCGTGCGGTGGCCGACCACCGCACGGTCACGGCGGCTGCCGCCGCGCTCTACCTCACGCCCTCGGCCGTCTCCCAGCAGCTCGCGGCGCTGGAGCAGGAGACCGGTCACCGGCTGGTCGAGCGCGGCGCGAAGGGGGTGCGGCTGACCCCGGCCGGCGAGATCCTCCTCGGCCACACCAACGCGGTCCTCGCCCAGCTGGAGCGGGCCGAGGCGGAACTCGCCGCGTACGGGTCGGGCGAGGCCGGCACGGTCACGGTGGCCGCCTTCGCGACCGGCATCGCCCAGGTCGTGGCACCGGCCGTGGCCCGCCTCGCCGAGTCCGCGCCCGGCATCCGCATCCGCGTCCAGGACGCCGAGGGCGACGCGAGCCTGCCCATGGTCCTCGACCGGCAGGTGGACGTGGCGGTCGCCGTCGAGTACCGCGGCGCGCCGCGGGCCGACGACCCCCGGCTGACCCACGTCCCGCTGTACGCGGAGCCCTTCGACGCGGTCGTCCCGGTCACCCACCGGCTGGCCGAGACCGCCGAGGTGCCCCTCGCGGAGCTGGCCAAGGACTCGTGGATCGGCCCCTACCCGGGCAACCCGTGCCACGAGGTGGTCGTCCTGGCCTGCGAGAACGCCGGGTTCCAGCCCCGCCTCGAACACTCCTCGGACGACTTCCGCGCGGTCGTCGCGCTGGCCGCGGCCGACGCCGGTGTGGCGCTCGTCCCGCGCTCGGCCCTGCGCGGCATGGATCTGGCGGGCGTGGTCGTCCGCCCCGTGGACGGCGTGGCCCCCACCCGCCGCGTCTTCGCCGCGGTACGGCGTGGAGCCGAGGAGCACCCGCTGATCCGCCCGGTGCTGGACGCGCTGCGTGCGGCGGCGCGGGAGGCGTGAGGCTTCGGCAACCCGCGGCGGGCCCCGCCGGAGTGCTGTGCCCGACGACCCTCTACTACAAGCGCCTCGCGGCCGTGGCCCGGTGACTGTCAGTGGGAGGGATTACCGTGCGGAGCATGCCGGACGCCGAAGACGTACGCCGTATCGCCCTGTCCCTGCCGGACACGACGGAGAAGACCGCCTGGAGCATGCCGACCTTCCGGGTGGCCGGGAAGATGTTCGCCACGCTGCCCGAGGACGAGACCTCCCTCGCCGTGCGCTGCCCGAAGGAGGAGCGCGACGAACTGGTCCTGGCCGAGCCGGGGAAGTTCTGGATCGCCGGCCACGAAGCACAGTTCGCCTGGGTCAGGGCCCGGCTCGCCGCCCTGGAGGACGAGGCCGAACTGCGTGACATCCTCGCCGACTCCTGGCGCCAGGCGGCCCCGCCCCACCTGCTTCAGGCCCATCCGGGGCTGGGGCGGCCCGGCGGCCGCTGACACCCGGCCCGCACGTGAAAGGAGTGCGCGACCACCGACCCGAGTGCGGTATGGTTTCCGTGCGCGTTCGACCGGGGAAATCCCAGGTCAACGGGTACCGGGACGTGGCGCAGCTTGGTAGCGCACTTGACTGGGGGTCAAGGGGTCGCAGGTTCAAATCCTGTCGTCCCGACGTGTGACGTCGTAGTCCGGAGGCCGTCTCCTCGGCAACGAGGGGGCGGCCTCCGGCGTGTCCGCGGCCGGATCGCGGCCTTCGCGTGGAAAACGCTTGGACTGCCCGGCCGCCGCTGCGGGACACTGCGATTCCCGGGGGGTGGGATGAAATCGCCTGAATCGCACGGAATTCCGCTGGGCGGGAGCTCGGTGCTCCTCGCCCTTCGCTACTACGGACGAGAGCTGTCACGGCTGAGGTGGCTGGCGTTACCGGCACTGCTGCTGCCGGCGCTCGGCAACCTCGGCCTCAACTACCTCGCGCCGCTCGTCGTCGCGAAGCTCGTCGGAAGGATCGCGGGCGGCACCGGCACCGACGTCGGCGCGATGCTGCCGTACGTCCTCGGCTTCGCCGGTGTCCTGCTGCTCGCCGAGGCGCTGTGGCGCGTCGGCCTGCACTGCCTGAACCGCGTCGACGCCCTCGGCATCGAGCACCTGTACGTGATCGGGATGGACGAACTGTTCGCCAAGGACGCCGCGTTCTTCCACGACAACTTCGCCGGCTCGCTCACCAAGCGGGTGCTGAGCTTCGCCTCCCGTTTCGAGGAGTTCGTCGACACGCTGACGTTCAACATCGCGGGCAGCCTCGTGCCGCTGCTGTTCGGATCGGTGGTGCTGTGGCGCTACGACCCGCTGCTCGTCGTCGGGCTCCTGACGATGATCGCGCTGACCGCCCTGTGCGTGGCACCCCTGATCCGGCGCCGCCAGGCACTGGTCGACCAGCGGGAGGAGGCGATCGCCCGGGTCTCCGGGCACGTCGCCGACAGTCTGATGAACATGGACACGGTCCGGGCGTTCGCCGCCGAGGAGCGCGAGGCCGCCGAGCACCGCGCACGCGTGGCGGCCTCGCGGCGGCTCACCCTGCGGTCGTGGGACTACGGCAACCTGCGCATCGACACCCTGGTCGCGCCGCTGTCCGTACTGACCAACGCCCTGGGCCTGCTGCTCGCGGTCGCGCTCGGCGGCGGGGAGCACGGCGTGGAGGCGGTCGTGGTCGCCTTCACGTACTACAGCAACGCGACGCGGATCATGTTCGAGTTCAACCAGATCTACCGCCGGCTGGAGAGCTCGATGACGGAGGCCGCGCAGTACACCGAACTGCTGCTGACCCCGCCGACCGTGCTCGACCCGGCCGTCCCGGAACCTGTGCTGCCGGGGGCCGCCGACATCCGCTTCGAACGGGTGACCTTCGCCCACGCCGGCGCGAAGCCGCTCTTCGAGGGCCTCGACCTGACGGTGCCCGACGGAGCGAAGGTCGGCCTCGTCGGCCGGTCCGGCGGCGGCAAGACCACACTCACCCGGCTGCTGCTGCGGATGACGGACATCGACGCCGGCCGGATCCTGGTCGGCGGCCAGGACATCAGCAGGCTGCGCCAGGCCGACCTGCGGGGCCTGATCTCCTATGTGCCGCAGGACCCGGCGATGTTCCACCGCACCCTGCGGGACAACATCGCGTTCGCCCGGCCGGACGCCACCGACGCCGAGATCCGCCGCGCGGCCGAGGCGGCGCACGTCACGGAGTTCGCGGACGCGCTGCCGGACGGCTTCGCCACCCTGGTGGGCGAGCGCGGGATCAAGCTGTCCGGCGGCCAGCGCCAGCGGGTCGCGCTGGCCAGGGCGATCCTGCGCGACGCGCCGGTCCTGCTGCTCGACGAGGCGACCAGTGCCCTGGACTCCGAGAGCGAACTCCTCGTCCAGGAGGCGCTGTGGCGGCTCATGGAGGGGCGGACGGCACTCGTGGTGGCGCACCGGCTGAGCACGGTCGCCGGCATGGACCGGCTCGTCGTCCTCGACCGCGGGCGGATCGTCGAGCAGGGCACGCACCAGGAACTGCTCGCCGCGGACGGGGCCTACGCCAGGCTGTGGCAGCACCAGTCGGGCGGCTTCCTCGACGACAGCCCCGCCCGCGCGGACCTCGGCGCCGTGCCGGACTGACCGGCCGCGCGGGCCGGACGACCCGGACGACCCGGGCGGCCGGGGCGGCCTTCTCAGGCCACGTACCCCACATGGGCCAGGGCCTGCTTCAGCAGCACACCGTGCCCGCCCGGCATCTCGCTGTGCAGGGCCGGGGACGAGGCCTCCTGCGGGCTGAACCACACCAGGTCCAGCGCGTCCTGCCGGGGCCGGCAGTCGCCGGCCACCGGGACGACGTAGGCGAGGGACACTGCGTGCTGGCGCGGGTCGTGGTACGGCGTGACGCCCGCGGTGGGGAAGTACTCGGCGACCGTGAACGGCTGCAGGGAGGCCGGCACCCGGGGCAGCGCCACCGGGCCGAGGTCCTTCTCCAGGTGGCGCAGCAGGGCGTCGCGGACCCGCTCGTGGTGCAGGACACGGCCGGAGACCAGGGTCCGGCTGACCGTTCCGTCCGGCCCGATGCGGAGCAGCAGCCCGACGCTGGTGACTTCGCCGCTGTCGTCGACGCGCACCGGCACGGCCTCGACGTACAGGATCGGCATCCGGGCGCGCGCCATCTCCAGCTCGTCGGGGGACAGCCAGCCGGGCGTGGTTTCGGTCATGTCAGACATTGCTTGATCATACTTTCCGGGTATCGGAAACGGCGTGTCGTCGGTCACAGGGGCTCCGGCGGCAGCGGTTCGCGGGCGGACAGTGCGTACACGCGACGGGCGTTGTCGCGCCCCGCCCAGGCGGCGATCCGCAGGGCGTCGGGCAGGCTCAGCTCGTCGGCGTCCACCCGGTCCTGGAGCAGCGCGGCCAGGCCCCGGCGGAAGCACAGCGCGCCGAGGTGGTGGAACTCGGCCACACCGTACGCGTCTGAGCTGTACAGGAGTTTGCGGAACGGTGTGATCTCCAGGGCCTCTTCCAGGATCGTCCGGGACCGGGCCGGGCCCGCGTGGTGGAGGGCGAGTCCGACGTCGAGGTGGACCTGTTCGAACACGGCGGCCAGATAGGCGGCCTGACGCTGGTAGGGCCAGCAGTGCAGCAGCAGGACCGGGACGGTGCCCCGGGTCAGGTGGAGCCAGTCCGTCAGCAGGGCGGGGTCGGCCCGGTGCAGCCGGATGTCGTCGTCGCCGAACCCGGTGTGCAGTTGCAGCGGCAGGCCGAGGTCGACGGCGGTCCACAGCAGATGGCGCACGAGGACCGGGTGGGCGAGCCGGCCGCCGCGGGCGAGCCACTGCCGGGCCGCCTCGGTGACCTCGGCGCCGGGGGGCCGTGCCGGGTCCAGGGCGAAGCCGGTGCGGTAGGCGGCCACGGACTTCACGCCGACCACGCCCGGCCGGCGCACCGCGGCCTGAGCGGCCGTCCGGAAGGCGTGCGCGTACTCGCCCGCCTCCACCCCCCCCGCGCGGCCACCGATTCCGCCACGCCCTCCAGCCGTACCACGTCGTACGCCGTGCCGCCCGAGGCGTCCGCGAGCTGCGCCGGGGAGGTGACGGGGTGCGGGGCGTACCCGGTGTCCACGCAGAACGCCTCCACGCCCGCCGCCGTGAGGAACCTCCGGTTCACCTCGCCCGGGCCGAGGGCCGTGCGCCGGGCCAGGTAGTCCGCGGGCGGCGCGTGCCGGGGCAGGTCCAGCAGGGGCGCGCAGTGCCGGCGTACGGCCGCACCGGCCGGGGTGTCGAAGGGGGAGAGGCCGCTGCCCGGCCGGACCGTGCCCTCGGTGAGCAGGGCGGCGAACTCCTCGGGGCCGAGGGCGCGGGTCACGGCGCCGTGGCAGTGGTGGTCGACCAGGGGCAGCGCGTCGAGGAACTCCTGGACCGGTCCGGATGCGGGGCCGCGCACGGGTCAGTACCTCCAGCGGTAGGCCGCCGCGATCCCGGCGTCGTCCAGCCCGTCCACGGCCGCCGCCTCGCCGAGGCGTACGGCGGTCACCGCGTCGGCCAGCACCTCGCCCAGCGCGGCCCGCAGCACCTCGTCCGCGCGGAACTCGGCGACGGCCTCCGGCAGCGAGACGGGCAGCCGGCACACGCCCCGCGCGGCCGCCTCCGCGCCGCCGAGACGGGCCGGGTCACCGGTCACCTCCTCGGGCAGGGCCGCCGCCGAGCCGATGCCGTCCAGCCCGGCGGCGATGACGCAGCCGAACGCGAGGTAGGGGTTGGCGGCCAGGTCCACGGGCTTGACCTCGAGGTTCGCCTCCTGCTCCTGCCGGCCCGTGGTGCCGGTGACGACCCGCACCGCGGCCTCGCGCCGCTCGCGGCCCCAGGCGGTGAACACCCCCGCCCACTGGGACGGCCTGAGACGCAGGTAGCTGGCCGGGCTGGGCGCGGTCACGGCCGTCAGGGCGGGCAGGTGTGCGAGAATCCCGGCCGCGAAGGACTCCGCCCGGTCCGTCATGCCGTACGGCCCGGACCCCGAGCTGTGCAGGTTGCGGCCGTCACGCCAGCCGGACAGGTGCAGGTGGCCGCCGTTGCCGACGCCCTCGGCGGACACGGCCGGGGAGAAGGAGACCCGCAGGCCGTGCCGCCGGGCCACCGCCCGGACGGTCTGCCGCACCAGCACGCTCCGGTCGGCCGCCGCCACCGGGTCCAGCGCGCCCACCGACAGCTCGAACTGACCGTCCGCGTACTCCGGGTGGAACTGGTCGACGTCGATGCCCTGCGCCGCGCAGGCCGCGAGCAGATCGGCGCCGTAGTCGCTCAGCTCCACCTGCCGGACGGCGCCGTACGCGGGCCCGGACACCGCGGGGACGAACTCCCCGCCGGGCGCCGGGCCGAGGCCCACGGCCCACTCGACCTCGACGGCCGCGCGGAAGGTGATGCCGTGGTGTTCGGCGGCGTCCGTGACGATCCGGCGCAGGAACGTCCGGGAGCACCCGGGGTGCCGCCGGCCCTCCTGCGTGATCCGGTCGACGGGGGCCCAGGCCCAGCCGGGCTGCCCGGCCAGGACCACCAGCAGGTCGAGGTCCGGGTACAGGCGCAGGTCGCCGTCCGGGGAGCCGAGGACGTCGGTGGTGACGATGGAGTCGTCGGCCAGGAACGTGTCGAACACCGGGGACATCCCCACGCCCCAGGCCGCGGCCCGGGGCAGCCGCGCCACCGGCACGGTCTTGACCCGGCCGATGCCCGCGGTGTCGACATAGGCCAGCACGACACCGTGCACGCCCCGGCCGGTCAGCTCGGCGGCCAGCGCGGTGGCCCGCTGGACGTCACCGGGACGCCCGCCGGGCACCGGGTCGGCAAGGGTGGTCATCCGCGCTCCTCCTCGACGGGCGGGGCCGTACGTGGTCGGGGCCAGGTTTTCACGGCCGGCCCGCCGAACCGCGGTACCACGGCGGGGCCGGCGGATCCGGGACGCCACCGGGAGCAGGGCACCGGTGTCCCGGTGCGAGCGGCCGGACCCCGTCGGAGGAGGCCGCGATCCGCGCCCGGCCGCGGCCGGTGAACGGCGGGCCGGCGCGCTCGTTCCGGAACCGCGTCGCCGCCTCGGTGCCCGCGCCGCCCACGTCGCGACCGCGGGCGGGGTGCGTGCGCACCAGGTGGCTGCCGGAGGGGACCGCGGCCGTGATCCGGCGCACGGCCCCGTCGTCGCGGCCGCCGGTCCAGTGGTCCACACCCGCGCGGCCCCCGCCCGCGTGCTCGGCGTCTGAGCCCTTCCGGCGGGCTCGATCCGCCGGTTCAGCCGGCCGTCTTGCGGCCCACCCCGCCGTACAGCGACACCGGCGGCTCCCCGTCCGGCCCGGTCTCGGGGCGCCAGTCGGAAACGGCGACGACGCCGGGGTCCACCAGGTCGAGCCCGGTGAAGAAACGGGCCACCTCGGCCCGCGACCGGGCGACCAGGGTCACCCCGCCCGCCGTGTAGGCGGCGATGCCCCGCCGGACGTTCTCGGGCTCGAAGTCGGCCGTCATCGCCGACAGGACCAGGCAGCTGCCCGGGGCCAGCGCGTCGAGCAGGGTGGCCACCATGTCGTGGGCGCCGTCCTCGTCGGCGACGAAGTGCAGCAGGGCGATCAGGGACAGGGCGACCGGCCGGTCGAAGTCCAGTACGCGCGCAGCCTGTTCGAGGATCGTGCCGGGTTCCCGGGCGTCGGCCTGGAGGTAGTGCGTGACGCCTTCGGGGGTGCCGCGCAGCAGGGCCGCCGCGTGGGCCAGCACGATCGGGTCGTTGTCGACGTAGACGACGCGGGCGTCGGCCGCCACGGACTGGGCGACCTGGTGGAGGTTGGGCTCGGTGGGGATGCCGGTGCCCAGGTCGAGGAACTGGCGGATTCCCGCCTCCTCGGCCAGCAGCCGGGTGGCCCGGCGCATGAAGGCCCGGTTGGCCCTGGCGGCCCGCGGGGCCCCGGCGTCGATCGCGGTGATCTGCCGCCCGAGCCGCTCGTCGACCGGGTAGTTGTCCTTGCCGCCGAGGAACCAGTCGTACACCCGGGCCGGATGCGGCCGGGTCGTGTCGATCTCGGTCAGGCCCGGCTCGGTCCCGCTCACGCGGCGCTCCTCCGCTCGACGGCCCCCGCCGCCGCGGCGGAGATCCGCGAGCAGTCTGGCACGGTCACGCGGCGCGGCGGAGACTGTCTTCGGTCACCTGTCTGTCGAGGGCCGCGCGCACCAACGCGGCGGCAAGCACGGCGGGTTCGGTGTCCCCGGCCAGCTCCAGCAGCCGGCCGGGGACCGTCGGCAGGCCCAGCCGCTCCGAGCCCGACAGCGCCTTGCCGCCCAGGTACGGCGCCACCTCCGGCCACACCCGCTGCACCTCGCGCAGGAAGATGTCCACGCCCGCCGGACCCAGCTCCGGCACCTCCCGCAGGAGCCGCCGGAGCGCGTCCACGTCACCGTCCGCCTCCGCGCGCATCCGCCGCAGGTCGCCGCCCCACCGCTCGGTCAGCAGCTCGGCGCACCGGCCATGTGTCCCGGCGGTCACGTGTCCTCGCGCGGCCAGTTCTCGGCCTCGAACATCCAGCGCTGCTTCTCCAGGTCGGCGGTGATGGCGATCAGCAGGTCCTGGGTGACCGGGTCGGCCTTCTCGGTCGCCTCGATCCGCTGACGCAGCCGTCCGACCGCCGCCTCGAGCGACTCCACCAGCAGCCGCACCACCTCCGTGTCACGCAGCCAGCCGTCCTTGGTGCCCGGCAGCGCGAAGGTCGCCGCGATGGTCTCCGGCCGCCCGTCCGGTGCCACGCCCAGCGCCGCGGCCCGCTCGGCGACCGTGTCGGCGTAGGTCCGCGCCGCGTCCACCACCTCGTCGAGCTGGAGGTGGATGGACCGGAAGCGCGGCCCCACGATGTTCCAGTGCGCCTGCTTCCCGATCAGCGACAGGCCCAGCAGGTCCACGAGGGTGTCCTGAAGGGCACCGCCGGTCACACCGAGGGCCTCTTCGGACAGTGTGCTCTTCACCACGGTCATGGAACGCTTCTCCCTTTCTCGGACTGTCCTGCGTCCCGGGGCACCTCCCCGGACGGACGGAGCAGTGCGTCGCGCTCCTCCTCGCAGGTGCCGCCCCAGACACCCGACGTCCGCCCGTACGCCAGCGCGTACGCCAGACAAGGGGACGTCACCGGGCAACGGGCGCAGACGCGCTTGGCGGCCGCGGCGTCCCGCAGCGCCGGCCCGGTGGTGCCCACCGGGAAGAACAGCTCGGGGTCCTCGCCCACACAGGCGGCAGCGCGCAACCACTCCATGGGCGCGCGGGTGCCCGCGGTACACACCCGCAAACGCGTTGCCGGGGGCCGGAACCGGGTCTCGTCCCGGACCACGGCCCGGTGCTTACGCCGTCAGACGCATTGCCTACCATCGGCCCGGCATGAACACGATGACGCTCTGGCACATATCCGGGTGGGGATTCGCCGCGCTCGCCCTCGCGGCGCTGCTCGTCGGCTTCTCCAAGACCGCCGTCAGCGGGGCCAACGCCGTCAGCCTCGCCGTATTCGCCGCGGTGCTGCCCGCCCGGGCCTCCACCGGGGTGCTGCTGCCGGTGCTGATCGCGGGCGACGTGCTGGCCGTGGCCACCTACCGCAGGCACGCCCACTGGCCCACGCTGTGGCGGCTGTTCCCGGCGGTGGCGGCCGGAGTGGTCGTCGGCACGCTGTTCCTGATGTGGGCCGACGACGGCGTCGTACGGACCTCGATCGGCGCGATCCTGCTGCTGATGGCCGCCGTCACGGTGTGGCGGCGGCGCCGCTCCGACGCGGAGGCGGAGCCCGAGCCGGGCGGCAGCCGGGCGGGCCGGATCAAGGCGCGTTCGTACGGCGTGCTCGGCGGCTTCACCACCATGGTCGCCAACGCGGGCGGTCCGGTGATGTCGCTGTACCTGCTGTCCGCGGGCTTCCGGAAGCTGGGCTTCCTGGGGACCTCGGCCTTCTTCTTCCTCATCGTGAACGTGTCCAAGGTGCCCTTCAGCGTCGGCCTCGGTCTGATCGACGGCCGATCACTGCTGCTCGACGCCGCGCTCGCGGTGTTCGTGGTACCGGGAGCGCTGATCGGCAGATGGGCCGTGAGCAGGATCAACCAGCGACTGTTCGAGCAACTGGTGATCGCGGCGACCGTCGTGGGCGGGATCGACCTGCTACTGCGCTGACCCCTCGCGCAGCCCGTACGCTGACGCCATGTCCGCCCACGCCCCGGCCCCGCACGTCCTCGTCCTCGGCGGCACCACGGAGGCCCGGCGGCTGGCCGCCGGGCTCACCGCGCGCGGCGGCGTCCGGGTCACCACCTCGCTGGCCGGGCGGGTGGCCCGCCCCGGCGCCCTGGAGGGAGAGGTGCGGACCGGCGGGTTCGGCGGGGCGGAGGGGCTGGCCCGGTGGCTGCGCGAGCATCGCGTCGACGCCGTCGTCGACGCGACCCATCCCTTCGCCGCCGGGATCACCGCCCACGCGGCGCGGGCCGCCACGGCGACCGGGGTGCCGCTGCTGGTCCTGCGGCGCCCGGGCTGGCGGCCCGCGGCCGGCGACCGCTGGCACCCGGTCCCCTCGCTCGGCGCGGCGGCCGACGCGCTGCCCGCACTCGGCCGCCGGGTGTTCCTCACCACCGGCCGCCTGGGCCTGTCGGCCTTCGCCCACCTCGATGACCTGCACTTCGTCGTACGGTCGGTGGAGCCGCCCGGGCCGCCGGCGCCGGCCCACCTCGAAGTCCTCCTGGCCCGCGGCCCGTTCACCGTCGCCGGCGAGCTCCAGGCGCTGCGCGGGCACCGCATCGACGTGCTGGTGACCAAGGACAGCGGGGGAGAGGCGACCGCCGCCAAACTGGCGGCCGCCCGGGAACTCGGACTGCCCGTGGTCGTCGTACGACGCCCCCCGCTGCCGGAGGGCGTCACCGCGCTGCCCGACACGGCGGCCGTACGGGAGCGGCTGGAAAGGCTGTGGCGGCCGGGCCCCACTCCGCTGTGACCCACACCGCGGCACCGCCGCACCGGACGGCGCCGCGCGTCATCGGGCGACCCGGTGCGCGACATCCGGTGCGCGACCGGCTCGGCTCAGGCGTCCTTCGGGTGCCGGCGCAGCAGATACGTGTCCATGATCCAGCCCTTGCGCTCCCGGGCCTCGGCGCGCAGCCGCTCGATACGGGGGCCGGCCTCGCCGACCGGACCGGAGACGAGGATCTCGTCCTCGGTGCCCAGGTAGGCCCCCCAGTAGATGTCGACGTCGTCGCCCGCGTACCGCCGGAAGGCCTGGTGGGCGTCGAGCATCACCACCACGTCGTCCACGTCCTCGGGGAAGCCCTCGGCCAGCCGCCGCCCGGTGGTGATCTGCACCGGCCGGGCCACCCGGTTCAGCCCCGTGCGGTGCCGGGCGGCGAGCGCGGAGACGCTGCTGATGCCGGGCACGACGTCGTACTCGAAGGCCACCGTGCCCCGCTCCAGCACCTCTTCGAGGATCCCCAGCGTGCTGTCGTACAGCGCCGGGTCCCCCCACACCAGGAAGGCGCCGGCCTCGTCCTCGCCCAGCTCCTCGGTGATCAGCCGCTCGTAGATGCCGGCGCGTGCGCTGCGCCAGTCCCCGACGGCGGGGGAGTAGGCGGCGCCGCCCGCGCTGCGGTCCCGCTCCGGGTCCCGGGCCTCCACCAGCCGGTAGGTGCCGTCCGGCAGGTGCGCGTCGAGCATGTCCCGGCGCAGCCGGGTGAGGTCCGACTTCGCCTCGCCCTTCTCGAGCAGGAAGAACACGTCCGTGCTGCGCAGCGCCTTGACCGCCTGCAGGGTCAGCTGGTCGGGGTCGCCCGCGCCGATACCGATGACATGAATCTTTCGCACGCCCCGAGTCTGCCGTATGCCCCCGGCGGAGCCCGCACCGCCGTCGCACCACCGCCGCGTCACCGCCGCCGCGCTGCCCCGCTACGGCACCCGGAGGCGGGGTGCCCGGGTCCTCGCGTCGATGGGACCGCCGCCCCGTTCCACCGCCTCGGCCAGCTCCCGCGCCCAGGCGACGAGTCCGGCGAGATCGATCCCGTACGGCTGCCGTTCCCCGGGGCCGTCCGCCCACTCCTCGACGGCGTCCGCCCCGCGCCGCAGCAGCCGCGCCCCGCCGGTGACGTTCCCCCGCGCCGCGTGCGTCAGCCCGACGGCGAGCTGCGCCAGCCCCCGCCACAGCGCGCGCTCGGACTCCGGGCCCGACTTCCAGGCGTCCTCGAAGACCTCGTGCGCGTGGAACGGCTTGCCCTCGGCCAGCAGCGCCTGCGCCTGGCCGACGGTCTGCTGCGGACTCCGCACGATCCCCTCCGGCTGCCGGGCCACGCCCTGCGCCCCGTACGGCAGGGGCCGCCCCAGCCCGTCCCGCGGCCGCGCGTTCCGCGCCCGGCCCTCACCGTCCCGGTCCCGTCTGCTGCCCATGCCCCCGATTCTCCCCCGGCCCGGGCGCCCCCTTCGGCCGACCCCCCGGCGTACGGTAAAGTACTGCCCGCGATCACACGGCACTGCCGTGGGCGATCGCACCGGGACGTGGCGCAGCTTGGTAGCGCACTTGACTGGGGGTCAAGGGGTCGCAGGTTCAAATCCTGTCGTCCCGACTTGCGGAGCAGCAGGTCGAAGGCCGTATCGGAGGATGCCGATACGGCCTTTCCCGTGTGCCGTGACCGGCATCTCGGCGCCGTGCGTGGCGCGGACGCGGATCGACCGGCCGGGCGCCCTTGACTTCGCGTGCGCTCCAGGCCGAAGACTTCCCCCCGCGTGCCCGCCACGGGGCGCGCGGACCAAGGGAGCAGCGACGTGAAGTACCGCACCATCGGAACCGACCCGGCGACCCGTCGCGAGGTGAGCGTGCTCGCCCTCGGCGCGATGCTGTTCGGCTCACGGACGGACGAGAAGACCTCCTTCGCCGTCCTCGACCGGTACGTCGAGGCCGGCGGCAACTTCATCGACACGTCCGACAACTACGCCTTCTGGGAGGACGGCGGCCAGGGCGGGCAGAGCGAGGAACTGCTCGGCCGGTGGCGGCGCAGCCGGGGGATCGGCGACGAGATCGTGATCGCCACCAAGCTCGGCGCCCGCCCGCTCGCCCCCGGCACGAGCTACACCGACAACGCCGAGGGGCTGTCGGCCAAGGTGATCCGGGAGTCGGCCGAGCGCAGCCGGGAACGCCTCGGCGTCGAGCGGCTCGACCTCCTGTACGCCCACATAGAGGACCGCACCGTCCCGCTGCGCGAGACCGTCGAGGGGTTCGCGGCCCTGGTCGCGGAGGGCACGGTCGGGCTGCTCGGCGTCAGCAACCACGCCGTCTGGCGGGTGGAACGGGCCCGCGCGCTGGCAGCGGCGGCGGGCCTGCCCGGCTACGAGGTGCTCCAGTACGAGCACAGCTTCCTCAGGCCCCGCACCGACGTGCCCGGCGACCTCTTCCCGGACGGCAGTCTCGGGGGCGCGGACGCGCAGCTCCTCGACTACCTGCGCGCCGAGCCGGGCCTGACCCTGGTCGCCTACTCGCCGCTGTTGAAGGGCGCCTACACCCGCCCGGACAAGCCGCTGCGGCCGGACTACGAGCACCCCGGCACCTCCGCACGGCTCGCCGTCCTGAAGGACGTGGCCCGCCAGACCGGCGCCACTGCCAACCAGGTGGTGCTGGCCTGGCAGACCGGCGGGCCGCTGCCGGTCGTCCCGCTGACCGGGACATCGTCGGTGGCCCAGCTGGAGGAGAACCTCGCCGCCGTGGACCTGGAGCTCACCGGGGAGCAGCGGGCCCGCCTGGACGCCGCGCACTGAGCGCGCCGCCCGTCCGCCGCCGACGTACGCTCCTTCATGAGACCGAGGAGCGGGCCATGACCACACTTCCCACCGCCCATTCCGTCCGCACCACCCCGGAGGGTTTCCTGTGGGAGCCCAGCGACCGCTGGGTGCGCGGTGTGAAGGGCGAGGTCACCGTCGTGGACAGCCGGCACCCCGTGCTCGTGTGGGAGCCGGGGCTGCCCGTCCCCCAGTACGCCTTCCCGCGCGAGGAGGTCCGCGAGGACCTCCTCCGCCCGGCGGAACACCCGCCGACCGGCGCGCACGCCGGGTCGCGGGTCTTCTACGACCTCGACACCGGCGGCGAGCCGCTGCGGAACGCGGCCTGGACCTACCCCGGCCGTGATCTCGCCGGGCACATCACCTTCGCCTGGTTCCAGCGCCGGGGCGCGGGACTCGACCACTGGTACGAGGAGGAGGAAGAGATCTTCGTCCACCCCCGTGACCCGCACAAACGCGTCGACGCCCTGCCCAGCAGCCGGCATGTCGTGGTCGAGATCGACGGCACGGTGACGGCGGACACCCACCGCCCCGTACTGCTGTTCGAGACGGGCCTGCCCACGCGGTTCTACCTCCCCCGCGAGGACGTCCGCCTGGACCTGTTCGAACCCACCGACCACAGCAGCAGGTGCCCGTACAAGGGCGTCGCCGAGTACTGGTCCTGGCGGGACGACGCGGACGTGCCCTCGAACGTCCTGTGGAGCTATCCGGACCCCCTGCCCGCGGTGGCCGCGGTCAGGGGGCTCCTCGCCTTCTACAACGAGGCCGTCGACATCACGGTGGACGGCGAACGCCGCACACGCCCCGTCACCCTCTTCACCTGGGCCCTGCACAGCGAACCGGAGGCGAGCAGGCCTGGCTAGGCGGTGGCGTGCGGCTCCCGTACGACGGCGATGTCGCCCGGGGCCAGGGTCACCGAGCCGCCGGTCTCCTTGCCGGTGAGGAGTTCCGTGGCGCCCGCCGGGACCGGGATCTGCGCGCCCCGCCCGGAGTGGTCGATCAGGAACAGGTAGTCCGCGTCCGCGCCGCGCCGCCGGACCGCCTCGACGCCCGCGGGCACCGTCAGGACCGGCTCCACGCCCGCCTCGGCGCGCACCCGGTCCAGGAGCGCGCCGAGGGTGTCCGGGTCCGGGAGCGTGGCCACGTACCAGGCCGTGCCCGCGCCGTGGGTGTGCCGGGTGACGGCCGGTACGCCCTGGAGCGGGCCGTCCGTGTACGAGGCGACCGCCTCGGCGCCCGCCAGGCGCAGCCGCTCGGACCACAGCGTGCCCGTGGCCCCGTCCGGCACGTCCCCGGCGAGGCCGGTCCGCTCGCCGGGCAGCAGCGGGAACGGCTCGTCACTGCGCACGCCCAGCGCCTCGCGGAAGGCGCCCGGGTAGCCGCCCAGCCGCACATGGCAGTTCTCGTCCACCATGCCGCTGTGGAAGCCCACGGCGAGGGTGCCGCCGCGCTCCGCGTACGAGGTGAGGTTCGCGGCGCCCGCGTCGTCGACCAGGTAGAGGCTGGGGGCCAGGACCAGGCGGTACGCGGAGAGGTCCGCGTCCGGGCGGACGAAGTCCACGGCCACCCCGGTCCGCCACAGCGGCTCGTACCAGCTCCGCACCAGATCCAGACAGCGCAGCTCGCCGCTCGGCTGGGAGGGCAGCTCCAGGGCCCATTGGGCGTCCCAGTCCCAGACGATCGCCACCTCGGCCGTGCCGGTGCTGCCGCGCACCTCGGCCAGCGCCTTCAGATCGGAGCCGAGCCGGACCACGTCCCGCCAGATCTGGCTGTCCGTCCCGGCGTGCGGCAGCATCGCCGAGTGCCACTGCTCGGCGCCCGCCTTCGCCGCCCGCCACTGGAAGAAGGCGATGCCGTCCGCGCCGCGCGCCACGTGCGCCAGGGCGTTGCGGCGCAGCTCGCCCGGGTGCTTGGCCCGGTTGACCGGCTGCCAGTTCACGGCGCCGGTGGAGTGCTCCATCAGCAGCCAGGGGCCGCCCGCGAGCGAGCGCATCAGGTCGCCGCTGAGCGCGATGTCGATGTGCGACGCGGGGTCGGTGGACCGCAGGTAGTGGTCGTTGGAGACGATGTCCAGCTCAGGGGCCCAGCGCCAGTAGTCCAGCGCCTCGAAGCTGAAGTTCACCATGAAGTTGGTGGTGGCGGGGGTGTCCGGGGCCGCCGCGCGCAGCACGTCCCGCTCCGCCGTGTACAGCGACAGCAGCTCGTCGGAGCAGAAGCGGCGCCAGTCCAGCTGGTGCGTGGGGTTGGGCACGGCGCCGGTCGCGCGGGGCGGCAGGATCTCCTCCCAGCGGTAGTACCACTGGCTCCAGAAGGTGGTGCCCCAGGCGTCGTTGACGGCGTCCAGGGTGCCGTACTTCGTCCGCAGCCAGCCGCGGAACGCCTGGGCGCTGGTGTCGCAGTAGCAGGCCGCGTTGTGGCAGCCGTACTCGTTGTGCACGTGCCACATCGCGACCGCCGGGTGGTCGGCGTAGCGCCGTGCCAGCCGGTCCGCGATGCGCAGGGCGGCCCTGCGGTAGGCGGGGCTGGACGGGCAGAAGGTCTGGCGGCTGCCGTAGGACAGGGTACGGCCGTCCCGGTCCACCGGCAGGGCCTCCGGGTGGGCGCGGAAGAACCAGGCGGGCGGTGCCGCCGTCGGCGTGGCGAGGTCGGCGGCGATGCCGTTGTCGTGCAGCAGGTCGAGGATCCGGTCCATGCGCGAGAAGTCGTACACGCCCTCGGCGGGCTCCATCAGCGCCCAGGAGAAGATGCCGACGCTGACCATGTTCACCCCGGCCTCGCGCATCAGGCGCACGTCCTCGGCCCACACCTCCTCGGGCCACTGCTCGGGGTTGTAGTCGCCGCCGTAGGCGATGCCGGGGACGGACAGGGTGCGGTTCATCGGGCGGCTCCGGAAAGGAGGCGGCGCGTGGTGTCCACGCCCCACCGGTCGAGAGAGAGCAGGCGGTCGCTGGAGGCCATCAGGCCACCGGTGGCCTCGACGTGGGCGGCCCAGCGCTCGCGGGTCTCCACGGCCGGGCGGGCCATCAGGCAGTCGGGGTCGTTGATCCAGAGCCGGCCGTGCTGCCACTGCCGGGCGGCCCCGGTGAACTCGGCCGGGTCCTGCCCCGGCTGGCTGTAGTCGCCGGCCTCGGGGCGGCGGTGCGGGGCGGTGTCGGGGCTGACCCGCATCGCGTCGAACAGGCCGATGGAGGGCAGCAGGGGGGCGCCGCAGCCCAGCAGGTAGGCGTCGGCGCCGATGGCCTCGCGGATGAGGGCGACACCCGCCCGGTAGGCGGACAGCGCGTCCGTGTCCGCGTGCCGTACGCCCTCCAGCGCGCCCGCGTACAGGAAGTCGGCCTTGAAGTAGTCGTAGCCCTCGGCGCGCAGGGTCCGGAAGACCTCGGTCAGGTACGCCGCGGCCTCAGGGTGGGTGGTGTCCAGGACGCACAGGTCGTGGCCCCAGTTGCGGCCGGCGTGCGCGAAGCCGCCCGCGACGTCGCGCACCAGCCAGCCGGGGTGCCGCGCGGCCAGGTCGCTCGCCGGGTCCACCAGGAACGGCGCCGTCCAGATGCCCGCCCGGCGCCCGCGCGCCCGTATGGCGTCCGCGATGCCCGCCCGGGAGCGGAAGCGCCCGGAGAGGGTGAGCCAGTCGCCCAGCGCGCGCTGGTAGCCGTCGTCGATCTGCACGACGTCGATCGGCAGGTCGAGGGTGTCCATCGCGCGCAGGTTCTCGTGGATGTCGTCCTCGGTGACCTGGGTGAAGTACTCGTACCAGGAGCACCACACCGTCGGAGCCGGGCGCGGGGCGGGCAGCGCGAGGGAGCAGGCCCAGTCGCCCAGCACCGACCGGATGTCCGTGCCGGTCCACTCCTTCACCGGGCCGTCGGCCGTCACCTCGGCACGGTCGCCGGTCACGGTGAGCCGGACGGACGGCACCTCACGGGTGGGGTCGGCCGCCGCCCACAGCCGTGCCGGGGAGCCGTCGCCGGGGTCCAGGGCGAGCAGGCCCTCGCCCTGGAAGGTCCCGGCGGGGACGGTGACGCCCGGCCGGTAGCAGACGGTCGCCCAGTTGTCGTCGGTCGGGCGGTACGGCGCCTGGCCGAGGGCGTAGGCGCCGCTGGGACTCCAGGACTGCCAGCCCTCCTCGTGGACGCGCGCACGGCGCGGGTCCACGAGGACCGAGGCGACGGGGGTGAAGGGGTGGTGCACGGGGATCTCTTTCACGTAAGGAAGGGCCTCGGCGGCCTCGGCGCGCAGAAGGGGCCTCAGCCCTTGTTCGCGCCCAGCGTCAGACCGCTCACGAACTGCCGCTGCAGCGCGAAGTACACGATCAGCGTCGGGATCGCGGTGAGCAGGGCGCCGGCGGCGACCAGGTTGGGGTCGGTGAAGTACTGCCCGGAGAGGTTGTTCAGCGCCGAGGTGATCGGCATGTTCTCGCCGGTCGAGATCAGCACGATGGCCCAGAAGAAGTCGTTGTAGATCCAGATGGACAACAGCGTCCCCAGGGCGGCCATCGCGGGCTTGCACAGCGGCAGCACGATCTGCCAGTACATCCGCCACACCGACGCGCCGTCGACGAGCGCGGCCTCGGTGAGTTCGTGCGGCAGCATGCGCATGTAGTTGCTCAGCACGAACGCGCAGAAGCCGGACTGGAACGCCACGTGGATGAGGACCAGGCCGAGCGCGGAGTCGTACAGCTTGCCGCTCATCGTGATGCCGGGCAGGTCGACGAGCAGGTACACGCGGTACAGCGGGGTGATGATGACCTGCTGCGGCAGCAGGTTGCCGGCGGTGAACACCAGCAGCAGGGCGATGTTCAGCCGGAAGTCGAAGCGGCTGACGTAGAACGCGACCATCGACGACAGCAGCAGCGTCAGCAGCACGGCCGGGACCGCGATGAGCAGCGTGTTGCCGAAGTAGCGCATCATGTCGGACTGCTCGAACGCGTTCGTGAAGTTGTCGAACGTCAGCTTGTCCGGCCAGGAGACGTAGCCCTTCTTGCTGGTCTCCGCGTACGGGCGCAGCGCCGCGAGGACCGCCCACAGCAGCGGGGCGAGCCAGGCCAGCGCGGTGACGACGAGGAACACGTGCAGCAGGACGCGGGCCGGACGGACCGGGGTGCGCTGCCGGCCGAGCGCGGCGGTGGGGGTGCTCATGCGCGCCGCTCCTTCCGGAAGGTCGCGATCAGGTACGGGATGATGACCGCGAGGGAGATGACCAGCAGGACGACGGCGATCGCCGACCCGTAACCGATCCGGCTGGACTCGCCGATGATGTTGTTGGTGATCAGGATCGACAGCAGTTCGGTGCCCTGGGCGCCCTTGTTGAACACGAACACCAGGTCGAAGGCGCGCAGCGCCTCGATGATGGTGACGACCAGGACGACGGTGTTGGTGGGCCGCAGGGTGGGGAAGATGACGTTCTTGAACGTCTGCCACTCGTTGGCGCCGTCCAGCGAGGAGGCCTCGCGCAGGGACGGGTCGACGCCCTTCAGACCGGCCAGGTACAGGATCATCATGTAGCCGGTGTGCCGCCAGGAGGCGGCGATCAGGACGGCCCACAGGTTCAGGTCCGGGTCGCCGATCCAGTCGATGTAGTGACCGGGCTCGTTGGCCCCGATGAGGCTGTTGATCAGGCCGGTGTCCGGGTTGTACACGAGCTGCCAGACGAAGCCGGTGACGGCCAGCGAGACCACGACCGGCAGGAAGAACGCGGTCTGGTAGACGCGGCTGAACCGGATCTTCTTGTCCAGCTGGACGGCCAGGAACAGGCCCATCGGCGTCGGGATCAGGATGAGCGCGACGAACCAGATGATGTTGTGTTCGACGGCCGGCCAGAACTGCGGGTTGTCGGAGAACAGCTGTTTGAAGTTGTCCAGCCCCACCCACTTGATCGAGTCGAAGCCGATGCCGTCCCAGGTGGTGAAGGCGAGGGCGATCGAGGCGAGGGCGGTGAGCCAGACCAGGGCCACGTGCAGGACGGTGGGCACGCCCGCCATGAAGGCGAGCGTGACGCGGTCACGGCGGGTCAGCAGGCGCTGGTGGCCCTGCGGGACCCGCTTCTTCTCAGGCGCGGGGCCCGGAGGCGGCACGGCGGCCGCCTCCGGGCTCTTCGAGGTGGTGTCGGTGGTCATGCGGAGGCGAAGATCGTCTTCTTCTGGCGCTCGATCGAGGACAGCAGGCTGTCGACGCCCTTGGGGTTCTGGAGGAACTTCTGCAGCGCGGGCTGCATCACCGTGGAGGCGAAGTCCGGACGGGAGTCGCGGTCCATGAACTGGGTGAGGCTCTTGGCGCCGCTGATCATTTCGTACGACTTCTTCTGCAGCGGCGAGTACGCGGAGGTGTCGGCCTTGGTGGAGGCGGCCACCGGGCTGGTGTCGGCCTTGAGGTACATCTCCTCGGCCTTCGGCGAGCCCAGGAACTCCAGCAGCTTCACGACACCCGCGTGGTTCTTCGGGGACTTGCTGACCATGAAGCCGTCGGTGGGCGCCTCGACGGTGTCCTGGCCGTACGCGGAGTTGATCTCCGGGAAGGCGAAGAAGTCGAGGTCGTCGAGGTCGGCCTTGTCGGTGAACTGCTGCGACACGAACGAGCCCAGCAGGTACATGCCGGCCTTCTTCGACGCCAGGGTCTGGGCGGCGTCCTGCCAGGTGCGGCCCATGAAGCCGTCCTGGTGGTAGGGCAGGAGCTCGGCCCAGTGGTCGAAGGTGGCCTTGACCTTGGCGTCCGTCCAGGATGCCTTGCCGCCCATGAGCTCGACGTGGAAGTCGTAGCCGTTGAGCCGGAAGTTGATCTGGTCGAAGGTGCCCATCGCGGGCCAGGCGTCCTTGTCACCGAAGGCGATCGGGACCAGCTTGTCCTTCTTCATCTGCTTGCACAGGGCGACCAGCTGGTCCCAGGTGGTCGGAACCTCGTAGCCGTACTGCTTGAAGACGCTCTTGCGGTAGAAGACCGCCCACGGGTACGTGTACAGCGGCACGAAGTAGTACTTGCCGTCCTCGCCCTTGCTGAGCTTCTTCATCGCCTCGGGGAAGTTGTCCCCGATCTTGGCCCACACGTCGTCGATGGGGGAGGCGAGCCCCTTCTTCGCGAAGAACTGCATGCGGTAGCCGGCGAACCAGTTGAACACGTCGTCCGGCGTGCCCTGGAGGTAGGAGTTGATCTGCTCCTGGAAGGTGTTGTGGTCCTTGGTGTTGACGTCGACCGCGATGCCCGACTGCTTCTTGAAGGCCGCGTAGATCTCCGCGAACGCCTTCTTCGGCACCGCGTCCGAGGCGTTGGAGCCGACGGTGACGGTCTTCGGGTCGGAGGACGAGCCGCTGCCGCCGCAGGCGGACAGCAGGGGTATGCCGGCACCGGCGAGCAGGGCGGCTCCGCCCGCTCCGCGGAGCAGGGAACGGCGGCTGGGCCCCGGGACGGACAGGCTGGAGGGCGAGAGGCGCATGGCGGCTCCTGAAGTGCAGGGTTCGGACAAGGGAGAGCCGGGCTCCGAAAGGTCCTCGAAACCGATCAGAAACCAACTCGACCGAACATCGTGGGCGTAATAACAGCCGCATGTCCGCTCATGAGTCAATACCTTCCCGGTGTCTGGTGCGTCTCTTGCCCGAAACGTAATCGACACAGTCACCAGCGACTTCGTTCACGGAGCGGCCGTCACGGTCTGACCAGCAGCTGGAAGTCGAAGGCGTACCGGGACGCCCGGTAGACGTGGGTCCCGTACTCGACCGGGCGTCCCGCGTCGTCGTAGGCCGTGCGCTCCATCGTGAGCAGGGCGGCGCCCTCCCTCTCGTCGAGGCGGGCGGCCTCCCCGGCCGTGGCCGGGCGGGCGCCGACGGTCTGCCGGGCGCTGTGCAGCGTGACGCCGGCCGAGCGCAGCGTCCGGTACAGGCCGGTGGACTCCAGCCGGGCGTCGTCGAGTTCGAGCAGGTCGGCGGGCAGGTGGTGGGACAGGACCGCGACCGGGCTGCCGTGAGTGAAGCGCAGCCGCTCCAGCACCGTGACCTCGCCGCCCTCCGGCAGGCCGAGCGCGGCGGCCACGTCGGCGGCCGCCGGGACCCGCTCGTTGCGCAGCACCCGCGTCGTGGGGCCCTGCCCGGCCGCCTCCAGGTCGTCGTAGAGGCTGCTGAGCTCCAGGGGTCGCTTGACCTGGCTGTGCACGACCTGGGTGCCGACGCCCCGGCGGCGCACCAGCAGCCCCTTGTCGACCAGGGACTGGATCGCCTGCCGCACCGTCGGCCGGGACAGGCCGAGGCGTACGGACAGGTCGATCTCGTTGCCCAGCAGATCGCCGGGAGCCAGTGGCCCCTGTTCGATGGCCGTCTCCAGTTGCCGGGCGAGCTGGTGGTACAGCGGGACGGGACTGGTCCGGTCCAGGGCGAAGTCGACGGAGCCGAGCGCGGATACGGTCACGGGGCGGGTGCGGGCAGCGGGCCTCGGCATGGGGACACTCCTCGGAGCGGGGGGTGCGGGTGGCTCATGTCTCCCAGATGTAGGCGGGAGGCGGGGATACTGTCCATCATTTGTACTTACATTCGGACCTGTTTGTGAAGTGATGTCTTGACAAAGCAATTGACAGTGGGCGCGCCAGGGACTTGGATCCGGTCCCAGCGCAACAGTGTTCCTTACCCCCGTCGCACAGTGAGGTGCAGGACAGATGGACCGCTCTTCTCGCTCCCGTTCCCGCGGACTGGCCCCCGTCATGGCCGCGGCCGCCGCGGCGGCACTGGCCCTCGCCGGCTGCTCCAGCAGTTCGGGAGGGAAGAAGGCCGAGGAGGGCGCCGCGTCGGCCGCCGCCGCGGGCAAGGCCACCACTGCCCGTATGACGGTCGCCCTCGTCACCCACCAGGCACCCGGTGACACCTTCTGGGACATCGTCCGCAAGGGAGCCGAGGCCGCCGCCGCCAAGGACAACATCAAGCTCGTCTACTCCCACGACCCGAACGCGGGCAACCAGGCCAGCCTGGTGCAGAACGCCGTCGACCAGAAGGTCGACGGCATCGCCGTCACCCTCGCCAAGCCCGACGCCATGAAGGACGTCATCAGCAAGGCGACCGCCGCGAAGATACCCGTGGTCGGCCTCAACTCGGGGCTCAGCGACTGGAAGAAGCTGGGCCTGATGGAATTCTTCGGGCAGGACGAGTCCGTGGCCGGCGAGGCGCTCGGCAAGCGGCTGAACGAGGTCGGTGCCAAGAGGACCGTCTGTGTGATCCAGGAGCAGGGCAACGTCGGCCTGACCCAGCGCTGCGACGGAGTGAAGAAGACCTTCTCCGGCAAGACCGAGACGCTGTACGTCAACGGCACCGACATGCCGTCGGTGAAGTCGACGATCACCGCCAAGCTCAAGCAGGACCCGGCCATCGACTACGTGGTCGCCCTCGGCGCCCCCTACGCGCTGACCGCGGTGCAGTCGGCGGACGAGGCGGGCAGCAAGGCCAAGGTCGCCACCTTCGACCTGAACAAGGAGCTGACCGCCGCTGTCAAGAAGGGCACCATCCAGTTCGCCGTGGACCAGCAGCCCTATCTCCAGGGCTACCTGGCGGTCGACTCGCTGTGGCTCTACAAGAACAACGGCAACTACAGCGGCGGCGGTGAGCAGCCGGTGCTGACCGGGCCGGCCTTCGTCGACACGTCCAACGTCGACGCCGTCGCCGGGTTCGCCGCGAAGGGCACCCGGTGATGAGCACGGCGAAGCAGGCCGAGCCGGCGGTGGACGCACCGCCGGCCCCCGGCCCCGGCGCGGCCGACGGCCGCACGGTGCGCCGCCCGCCGGCGTTGCGGCTGCTCGCCCGGCCGGAAGTGGGCGTCTTCCTCGGTGCCCTGGCCGTCCTGGTCTTCTTCCTGATCGCCGCCCCGACGGTCCGGCAGGGCAGCTCGATGGCCACGGTCCTCTACCAGTCGTCGACCATCGGGATCATGGCGCTGCCGGTGGCGCTGCTGATGATCGGCGGCGAGTTCGACCTGTCGTCCGGTGTCGCCGTGATCAGCTCGGCGCTGACGGCGAGCATGCTCAGCTACCAGCTGACCATGAACGTGTGGGTCGGCGTGGTCGTCGCACTGGCCGTCTCGCTCGCCATCGGCGCCTTCAACGGCTGGATGGTGGTCCGCACCGGACTGCCGAGCTTCCTGGTCACCCTGGGCACCTTCCTGATCCTGCAGGGCGTCAACCTCGCGGTCACCAAGCTGATCACGACCAATGTGGCGACCGACGACATCAGCGACATGGACGGCTTCGGCCAGGCGAAGAAGATCTTCGCCTCCTCGTTCGACGTCGGCGGGGTGCAGGTGAAGATCACCGTGGTGTGGTGGCTGGTCTTCGCGGCCGTCGCCACCTGGGTGCTGCTGCGCACCAGGTACGGCAACTGGATCTTCGCGGTCGGCGGCAACAAGGACAGCGCCCGCGCCGTCGGTGTGCCGGTGGACTTCACCAAGATCACGCTGTTCATGGCCGTGGGCTTCGGTGCCTGGTTCGTCGGTATGCACCAGCTGTTCTCCTTCAACACCGTGCAGTCCGGCGAGGGCGTCGGCCAGGAACTGATCTACATCGCCGCGGCCGTCATCGGCGGCTGTCTGCTGACGGGCGGCTACGGCTCCGCGATCGGCCCGGTCTTCGGTGCCTTCATGTTCGGCATGGTGAACCAGGGCATCGTCTACGCGGGCTGGAACCCCGACTGGTTCAAGGCCTTCCTCGGCGTGATGCTGCTCGGCGCCGTACTGATCAACCTGTGGGTCCAGCGCACCGCGACCAGGAGGTGACCCGATGACCACCAACGGAACCGGAGCCCGTGGCGCCGTCCTCGAGGACGCGCCGGCCCCCGCCGGCGAGGCGATCGTCGAGCTGCGCGGCGTGGGCAAGTCCTACGGCAACATCCGCGCCCTGCACGGGGTGGACCTCGAGGTACGTCCCGGCGAGGTGACCTGTGTGCTCGGCGACAACGGCGCGGGCAAGTCCACCCTGATCAAGATCGTCTCCGGTCTGCACCAGCACACCGAGGGCGACTTCCTCGTCGACGGCACCCCGGTGCGCTTCTCCACCCCCCGCGAGGCCCTCGACCAGGGCATCGCCACCGTCTACCAGGACCTCGCCGTCGTCCCCCTGATGCCGGTCTGGCGCAACTTCTTCCTCGGCTCGGAGATGACCAGGGGCCCCTGGCCCCTGCGCCGCCTCGACATCGCCCGCATGAAGAGCACCGCCGACCACGAGCTGCGCGAGATGGGCATCGTCCTCGACGACCTCGAACAGCCCATCGGCACCCTCTCCGGCGGCCAGCGCCAGTGCGTCGCCATCGCCCGCGCCGTCTACTTCGGTGCCCGCGTCCTCATCCTCGACGAACCCACCGCCGCCCTCGGCGTCAAGCAGTCCGGCGTGGTCCTCAAGTACATCGCCGCCGCCCGCGACCGCGGCCTCGGTGTCATCTTCATCACCCACAACCCGCACCACGCCTACATGGTCGGCGACCACTTCAGCGTCCTGCGCCTGGGCACCCTCGAGCTGTCCGCCGACCGCAGCGAGGTCACCCTGGAGGACCTCACCCACCACATGGCCGGCGGTGCCGAACTCGCCGCCCTCAAGCACGAACTCGCCCAGGTCGGCGGCGTCGACATCGAAGAGCTCCCCGGGAACGAGGACGTCACCGCACCCGGGACGGCCTCCGCGGAAGGGACCTCCTGAACCATGCGGCGGCGACGGCGTCAAGCTGATCGAGACCTACGGCGAACGGATCGGCTACCTCCACCTCAAGCAGGTCGGCCCGCATATCCTGGCGACGTCGTCGAGAACGGGGTGCCCTTCGGCCCGGCCGTCCAGCGCGGGGTGATGTGCGAACCGCCCACCGGGGTGCCCGAGCCGGAACCCGTACCGGCCGCGGCTCAGCGGCTCGGCGTGGAACTGTTCGCCATCGTCGAGCAGGACATGTACCCCTGCGAGCCGGACGAACCGCTGCCCATCGCGGTGCGCACCCGCCGGTTCCTGCGCTCCTGCGGGGCCTGAGGCCGCAGGAACCCCGCCGGGGCGGGCCGGAACCGGCGGCGCGGCACGGACGTTCAAGAGGGTGACGGGACGTGGACACCGTGACGGGGAGGATCCGATGGACGCCGAGTCGAGGGACGAGACCACCCAGGACAGCGCCGAGGCCGCCGCGCGCCGGTCCCGGTTCGGGACGCTGCCGGAGCCGGTGAGGCTCGAGGACACGGTGGAGGAACGACCGGCCACCCGGCGGGACCCGGCGCGCGACGCCTACGATCCGCACGAGTGGCTGGTGCGTTACTGCCTGTGAGAGCCGCTCAGGCGCCGCGGACCTCCGCGACGGTCACCGGCCGGTGCTCGTGCAGCGACAGGGTGCAGGCCTCCGCGATCCAGCCGGCCTCCAGCGCGTCCGCGATCGTGCACGGCGAGGGGCGGGTGCCGGCGACGACCTCGGTGAACGCGGTGAGTTCGGCCCGGTAGGCGTCGGTGAAGCGGTCCATGAAGAAGTCGTGCGGGGTACCGGCGGGGAAGGTCACGCCGGGCTCGACGGAGCGCAGCGGGAGCTTGTCGTCCAGGCCGACGGCGATGGAGTCCGTGAAGCCGTGCAGCTCCATCCGGACGTCGTAACCCCGGGCGTTGTGGCGGCTGTTGGAGACCACCGCGATCGTGCCGTCGTCGAGGGTGAGGACCGCCCCGGTGGTGTCGGCGTCGCCCGCCTCCTTGATGTAGTCGGCGCCCCGGTTCCCGCCGACCGCGTACACCTCGGTCACCTCGCGGCCGGTGACCCAGCGGATGATGTCGAAGTCGTGCACGGAACAGTCGCGGAAGATGCCGCCGGAGGCGGCGACGTATGCGGCCGGGGGCGGGGCCGGGTCCAGCGTCGTCGAGCGGACCGTGTGCAGCTTGCCCAGCTCGCCGGCCCGGACGGCGGCCCGCGCGGCCACGAAGCCGGCGTCGAAGCGCCGGTTGTAGCCGATCTGGACCGGTACGTCGCTGCCCTCGACGGCCCGCAGCACCTCGACGCCCTCCCGCATGGTGCGGGCCACGGGCTTCTCGCAGAAGACGGGGACGCCGGCCTCGACGCCGGCCAGGATCAGGGCGGGGTGGGCGTCGGTGGCCGCGGCCACCACGAGGCCGTCCACCCCGGCCGCCAGGACCGCCTCCGGCGAGTCCGCGACCTCGGCCCCGAACCGCTCGGCGGCGGCCTTGGCGGCGTCCCCGAACGGGTCGGCGACGACGAGGGACTCGACGGCGTCGAGCCCGGCAAGAGTCTCGGCGTGGAAGGCGCCGATGCGGCCGAGGCCGAGGATTCCGATACGCATGTGCTGTGCGGCTCCTTGTGCGTGGTTGCGGTGCGTCGCCGGGGCCGTGTCCGGACCCCGGTCGCCCGCCGGCTCGTCCCCGAGCGCCGGACGGGCGTGGCCTGACCGGACTCAGTCGAGTCCGCCCAGTACGTTCTGGTCCCAGTCGATCAGGGCCAGGACCTCGTTGGCGTAGTAGTCGGCGAACACCCCGGGGCTGTGCAGCGCCGTCTTCTCCAGCGCGTTCCCCACCCGGTCGTTGGCGCCCGGCCGGGCGAAGTGGTCCCCGGCGCCCGTGCCCGAGGCCCGCTGCCCGGCGATCAGTTCGTCGAACACGGCCGTGGCCCGGCCGACGACCGCCGGATCCGGGAAGGCGTCCTCGAACACCACGATGCCGGGGCCGTCGGCGAGCGCGCGGACCAGCTCGGTCCGCACGGCGTGGCCCTCGCCGGCGGCCAGCAGCCGCCCGCTGTCGTAGACGGACGTTCCGCTCCACCCTCGCGGCGTGCGGCCAGTCGTCCGGGCCGGTGGTCCGCTCCACGAGCGCGCGGAAGGCGTCGAGGTCGCAGTCCTGCTCGGACAGCCGGACGCGGCCTGTTGCGGAGGCGGGGGACATCGGCGTCCTTCTTTCGGTCTCGGGAGCGGGTCGGCTCCGGGAGCGACGCGGCCCAGGGTGACGCGGCCCGGCGGACCGCACGGCCCGGGCGGGGTCACGCGGCCCGGGCGGGGTCACGCGGCCCGAGGAGTGACGCGGCTCTGTCATTCTTGTCAGTACAAACCCCTCGAACAACCGGCACGAGGCCATCAAAAACCCCTCAGGAAGCCGAGGAGTCCCCTCATGGGCCATCCCTTCCCGATCCGTGAGATCGCACGTCAGGCCGGTCTCAGCGAGGCCACGGTGGACCGCGTGCTGAACGGGAGGGGAGGCGTGCGGCAGAGCACCGCCCAGGAGGTGCACCGGGCCATCGCGGACCTGGACCGCCAGCGCACCCAGGTCCGGCTGGTCGGCCGGACCTTCATGGTCGACATCGTGATGCAGGCGCCCGAGCGGTTCAGCTCGGCCGTGCGCACCGCGCTCGAGGCCGAACTGCCGGCGCTGCACCCGGCGGTGCTCCGCTCCCGGTTCCACTTCCGGGAGACCGGTCCGGCACGGGAGCTGGCCGGCACGCTGGACCGGATCGCCCGGCGCGGCTCACAGGGCGTGATCCTCAAGGCCCCCGACGTCCCCGAGGTCACCGCCGCCGTCGGACGGCTGGCCGCGGCCGGGATCCCCGTCGTCACCCTCGTCACCGACCTGCCCGCAGGCGGCCGGCTCGGCTACGTCGGCATCGACAACCGGGCGGCCGGGGCCACCGCCGCCTACCTGATGGGCCAGTGGCTCGGCGACCGGCCCGGCAACGTCCTCACCAGCCTCAGCAGCGGGTTCTTCCGCAACGAGGAGGAGCGGGAGATGGGCTTCCGCAGCGCCATGCGGGCCCGCCACCCCGAGCGCGCGCTGGTGGAGATCGCCGAGGGGCAGGGGCTGGACGCCACCCAGTACGACCTGGTGCGGGCCGCCCTTGAGCGGGACCCGGAGATCCGGGCGGTGTACTCGATCGGCGGCGGCAACATCGCCACGCTGCGGGCCTTCGCGGACCTCGGCCGCCCGTGCGCCGTGTTCGTGGCGCACGACCTCGACCAGGACAACACCCGTCTGCTGCGCGAGCACCGCCTGTCGGCCGTGCTCCACCACGATCTGCGCCACGACCTGCGGGAGGCCTGCCGCCTGGTGATGCGCGCACACGGCGCCCTGCCCCCGGCGGGGCCGGCCCTGCCGTCGGCGATCCAGGTCGTCACGCCCTACAACATGCCGCTGCCGACGGTCGGCCACAGCTGAGGGGGACGAAGTGACGCGCGCCGAGCAGACCGAACACCTCCGGATCGAGGGCGTCCCCTTGGTCGCCACCCTCGTGCGGGGCGGCGGCACAGGGCTGCTGGCCCTGCACGGCAGCAACGAGGGCGGCACGGCCGAACTCGCGCGCGTCGTGGCCCGCCGCTGCGGCGCCACCAGCCTGGTCTTCACCCAGCCGGAGACCCGGCGGCCCGTGCACATCCCGTCCCCGCGGATGGCGGTGGACCACTGCGCGCTCCTGAACGCGTTCCTGTCCCGGGTCTCCCTCACGGTCTCGCTGCACGGCCACATGCGCCCCGGGGCGCCCCGCACCGTCTTCCTGGGCGGCGGCAACCGGGGCGCCGCGCTCGTCCTCGCCCGGCAACTGAACGCCCTCGCCCCCGGGTTCCGGGTCGTCACCGGCCTTGCGGAGATACCGGCCGCCCTGCGCGGGCTGCACCCCAGGAACCCGGTCAACCTCACCCGCCGAGGGGGAGTCCAGGTGGAACTTCCGCTCCTGGCCCGCACCAGCGGCCCGGGGAGACGGGACGGCGTCCCCGACGAGCCCCCGTCACCGGTGGTCGAGGCGCTGGTCGCCGGTGTCGGGCGCCTCGCCGCGAGCCCGGACGGTCAGGGCCCGGCCACCTCCACCCAGGAGCCGCTCTGAGCCGACCGCACCATGGCGTCCAGCGCCTGCGCACTGCGCACCGCGTCGTCCAGGGTGGCGCCGTACGGCTTGTCCTCGGCGATGGAGCGCAGGAACCGGTACGCCTCGACGACCTTCAGGTCGTCGTAGCCCATGGCGTTGGCCGCGCCGGGCTGGAACGCCTCGAACTCGCCGTCGCCGGGACCCGCGTGGCGGGTGCTGACGGGCTGGTCCTGGTACCGCGTGCCGAGGCTGACCCCGAGTTCGCCCATGCGGCGGAAGTCCCAGAACACCGCTCCCTCGCTGCCGTGCACCTCGAATCCGTAGTTGTTCTGCTCGCCGACCGAGACCCGGCAGGCCTCCAGGACGCCGCGGGCGCCGGAGGCGAAGCGCAGCAGGCAGTTGACGTAGTCCTCGTTCTCGACCGGGCCGAGGTCGCCGCCGGCCGCCCGGGTGTGTCCGGCGGTGGCGCCGGTGGGACGGGCCCGTTCGGGGATGAACACAGCGGTGTCGGCGGTCAGGGAGACGATGTCGCCGAGCAGGAACCGGGCGAGGTCCACGCCGTGCGAGGCGAGGTCGCCGAGCACGCCGTGGCCGCCGCGCTCGCGTTCGTAGCGCCAGGTCAGCGCGCCTTCCGGGTGGGCGGCGTAGTCGCTCAGCAGGCGGATGCGGGCGTGGGTGACGGTGCCGAGCCCGCCGGAGGCGATCAGGTCGCGGGCCGTCTCGACGGCGGGTGCGTTGCGGTAGTTGAAGCCGACCGCGCTGTGCACGCCGGCCCGCGCGGCCGCGCCGGCGACCGCGCGGGCGTCGTCGGCGCTCAGGCCCACCGGCTTCTCGATCCAGATGTGCTTGCCGGCCTCGGCCATCGCGACGCCGATCTGCCGGTGCAGGAAGTTCGGCGCGGTGATGCTGACCGCCTTGACACGCGGGTCGGCGGCCACCTCCCGCCAGTCGCGGGTGGCCGAGGCGAAACCGAACCGCCCGGCGGCCTCCTCGGCCCGGCCCGGGACCTCCTCGGCGACCGCGACCAGCTCCGGCCTGAGCCCCAGCCGCGGATAGTGGTGCGGGAGGCGGGCGTACGCCTGGGTGTGCACCCGGCCCATCCAGCCGAACCCGACGACGGCGACACCGAGCGAATCCACCATGACAGCCCTTCTTTGGACCGGTCCACGTCCCTGTCCGGCCCACCCTCGGCGGCATCGGTGCAGGTGTCAACCCTTTGACAGGCGTCACCGGCTCGTGGAACGGTCCACGTCATGAGTGCGCCGACCATCCGCGACGTGGCCGAACGGGCCGGGGTCTCCAAGTCCCTGGTCTCGCTGGTGCTGCGCGGCTCCGGCCCGGTGCGCCCCGAGAAGCGGCAGGCCGTGCTGCGGGCCGTACGGGAACTCGGCTACCGGCCGAACGCCGCCGCCCGCAGCCTCAGCGAACAGCGCACCCGGACCGTCGGCGTCCTCCTCGACGACCTGCGCAACCCGTGGTTCGTCGACCTCCTGGACGGCCTCAACCCGCTGCTGCACGCGGCCGGCCTGCACATGCTGCTCGCCGACGCCCGGCTGAACCGGCGCGGCGGCCACGACCTGACCGGCCCGTTCCAGGACCTCGGCGTCGACGGCCTGGTCGTCGTCGGCACCCTGCCCGACCCGGCCGTCCTCACCCCGGTCGCCGCACGGCTGCCCGTCGTCGTCGCGGGCGCCCGCGAGCCGGTGCTGCCCGGGGTCGACATCGTGGCCGGGGACGACGAGCACGGCGCCCGGCTGGTCACCGAGCACCTCATCGGGCTCGGCCACCGCCGCATCGCGCACCTCGCCGGCCTCGGCGCGGTCGCCGGACTGCGCCGCCGCGGTTTCGAGGCGACGATGCGGGAGCACGGGCTGGCCGACCGGGCGGCGGTGGAGCCGGGCGACCTGACCGAGGAGGGCGGCTACCGCGCCGCGGTGCGCGCGCTCAGCCGCCCGGAGCGGCCCACCGCGCTCCTCGCGGTCAACGACATCGCCTCCGTCGGCGCGCTGTCGGCCGCCGCGGAGCTGGGACTGCGGGTCCCCGGGGACGTCTCCGTGACCGGGTACGACGACACCAGCATCGCCCGGCTGCGCCACGTCTGGCTGACCAGCGTCGACACCGCCCCGCACGAGGTCGGCCGCCGTGCCGCCCGCTGTCTCCTGGACCGGCTGGACGGGCACGGGGGAGAGGGCGGCGTCCACCTGGCCGCTCCGGCGCTGCGGGTCCGGGGGACGACGGCGGCGCCCCCGCCTGTCACGGGTTGACCGCGTACACCTTCCGCAGTGTCCCGTCGACCGTCCAGGTGGTCCGGTCGCCGGGGCGGACGGCGCCCGGCCGTGGACCCAGTGTGCGCGATCCCCGCAGGTCGCACGAGGCTTCGCCGCGGACGCGACGAAGTGGCGGGGTGCGCCGGGCCGCGTGATCGTGGAGAGCGCCGCACCTGTCAGCCCACGAAGAGCGTGAAGAGAGCAGCCCCATGACGGACAGCACGGAGGCCGTCCCCTGGCGGCCCGCGCACGACCGCCGGTCCATGCTGCTCTTCGGCGGTGTCTACGGCGCCGTGGTGGCCAGCGCCATGCTGGCGGCGCTCACCGAGTACGGGCGCTACTCCCGGGCCGACCGGCGCTACGACGCCGCCTGGCTGCTGGTGACCGCTCTGGCCTCCGCCCTGGCGCACGGCTACGCCCACTACATCGCCGACCGCGGCCCCCGCCGGCGCGGGCAGGTCCTGCGGGCGCTGGCCGCCGAGTGGCCGCTGGTCGCGGCCATGCTGCCCAGCGTGCTGATCCTCGCGGGAGCGGGCTGGGGCTGGTGGCCGACGAGGAGCGTCGAGTACGCGGGGTTCTCCTTCAACATCGCACTGCTGTTCACTCTCGGTATGGCCTCGGCGCGGTCCGCGGGACGCGGCTGGGCCGTCGCGTCGGCCACCGGAGTGGGGGACGCGCTGATCGGGGTGATCGTGGTGGTGGCCAACGCGGTCATCAAGTAGCCGTGGCGCGGCTCCCGGCCGGCCGGGAGCCCGGCAGCAGCACCCGTACCGGTGCGGTAGGGTTGACCTGCGCGATCACGCGGGACACCCGCGTGGCACCGCACCGGGACGTGGCGCAGCTTGGTAGCGCACTTGACTGGGGGTCAAGGGGTCGCAGGTTCAAATCCTGTCGTCCCGACGTGCGAGGACGCAGCGAAGAGGCCGTGCCGGAGTGATCCGGCGCGGCCTCCCGCGTGTCCGGGCGGCCGGCGCTGGACCGGGCAGGGGCGAGCAGGCGGTGGGCGGTGCTCAAGGGCGCGCCCACAGCCGGTCGTGCTGGGGAACGGTCGTGCCGCCGCCGGCCCGCACGGCTTCCACCACCGTCTGGTGCAGGTTCCGGCTGTCCTGCCGGGAGGGGCACGGCACCGGACTGCCGGTCAGGGTGAACCACCCGGAGGTGCCGGTGTACTGGACCTTCACCTCGGCCTGCCTGCCGTTCCAGGTCGTGTGCACGGTCAGGTCCCCGGTGACGATCCCGGCCTCGTCGGTTCGGGCGCCCCCCTGCCCCGTGAACACGCCCGTCGTCGTCCATGATGTGTGGACCATGGCGTTTTCGGCCTTTCTTCGTGAAATGCTCTGACCTTCATGGTGACCGTCCGGCCCGCGGCGGGGCGCGTGCCGTCCGTCCCGCCGGCCGGGGCCGACCGGCCCCGGCGCACGGGGTGGCGGGGCCTGCCCGCCGTGGAGACGGAGACCGGACCGTCGAGCGGGAGCGAGGCGGAGCGCGAGGCGGGAGTCCGAGGCGGTGCGCGGTGCGGAGTGGGAGCAGGGACGACCCGCGCGACCGGGCCCGGTGTGGTGGGCGGTGGCCGTTCTCCTCGCGGCCGCCGTGGTCCTCGTCGCCGTCCTGCGCCGGCGTGAACTGGCGCAGGCCTACCACCTGATCACGGGAGTGCGCCCGCTGCCGGTGGCGGTCGCCGTGGTGTGCCAGGCGCTGTCGATCGTGTGCTTCGCCGCGGCGTACCGCTGGCTGCTGGCGGCGGGCGGGACCCGCTGGAGCCTGCGGCGCACCACGGCGCTGGTGGTGGCCGCCAACGCCGTGGCGGGCGCGTTGCCCGGCGGGGCGGCGTTCTCCGCCGCCTGGGTCTTCCGGCAGCTGCGCCGACGGGGCGTGCGGCAGGTGCTCGCGGCCGCGGTGCTGGTGGTGGCCGGTGCGCTGTCGATACTCGGCCTGACCGTCCTGCTCACGGCCGCGGTGGCCGCCGCGGGACCGGCGGGACTGCGGACCGTGCTGCTTCCGGTGGCCGGCGCGCTGCTGGTCCTGACGGTCGCCCTGGCGGTCGTCGGAGCGTCCCGCTTCCCGGGCTTCCGTGCCGCGGTGCGACGGGCGTGGACCGGCGCCGCGACGCGCTCCCGCCGCGTCCAGCGGGGTGAGGAGGCGCTCACCCGGCTGGTCGAGCAGGCCCGAGGCCTGCAGCCCGGCCTGCGGCCCTGGCTGCGGCCGTTCGTGTTCGCGCTGCTGAACTGGGTCTTGGACGTCGCCTGCCTGGCCGCCTGCCTGTGGGCGCTCGGCATCGCCGTGCCCTGGCACAGCCTGCTGCTGGTCTACGTCCTCACCCAGATCCCCGGCAGCCTGCGCCTGACCCCCGGCAGCCTCGGCATCGTGGAGACGAGCCTGTCCGCACTGCTCGTGCTGTACGGTCTGAGGCCCGGCCCGGCGATCGCCGCGACGCTCCTGTACCGGGCCGTCAGCTACTGGGCCCTGCAGCCCATCGGCTGGGCGAGCTGGCTCGCCCTCACCCTTCGGCCCGGTGTGCCGGGCCCGCCGTCCGGACCGCCGGAAAGGTGATCACCCCAGCTGCTCCGGGACCATGGAAGGGACCGTGCGCGGGAGCTTCGGTCCAGACACCGGGAGGTACGCGATGGTGGCCTCTGGCCGGCAGGTGATCGTCGTCGGCGTCGACGGGTCCGCGGCGAGCGAGGAGGCACTGCGCTGGGCGGCCCGGCAGGCCGGACTGACCGGAGCCGGGCTGCGGGTGGTCACCGCGTGGCGGCTGCCGGTGACGTACGGGTACGCCCCCGACTACTCGGGTGTCGGCTACCAGGACAGGGCCCGCGAAACGCTCGACGCCACGATCGGCCGGGTGCTCGGCCCGACGCCACGGCTGCCCGTCGACCCCCGGGTCGAGGAAGGCCGTCCCGCCGAGGTCCTCCTCACCGCGGCACGCGAGGCGGACCTGCTGGTCGTCGGCACCCGCGGGCACGGTGCGTTCGCAGGGACGCTGCTCGGCTCGACGGCCCAGCACTGCGTGCGCCACGCACCCTGCCCGGTGCTCGTCGTACCGCCCGGCACGGCCTCCCGGAGCCGGGGCACCGCGGACCGGCCGGCCTGACCGCCCCGCGTGGCCGCGATCCGCGCGGTGGTGCCGGGCACCCGCTGCCCGCGGGTGATGCCGGTGGGTCAGCGCGGCGCGGCTCGGGGGCACCGGGTGCGCGGCCGGACCGGGCCGCCGCCGAGGCCGGTCACCGGTGGGGAGCGCGCACCCCCGGCTCCGGACGCCCCGGAGGCGTCGCCGCGCCGACGGCTCCGGCACCGTCCCCTCCGTCCGCACGGCCGGGCTCCCGGCGAAGGACGTCGAGGACGACGGAGCCGTCGACGGTCTCGTGGGCGATCAGTTGCCCGGCCAGCCGCTCGAGGGCGGACCGGTGGCCGCGCAGCAGCGTGACCGCACGCTGTTCGGCCTGGCGCAGCAGGCGGGCGACCTCCTCGTCGACGATGCGCTGGGTCTGCTCCGAGTAGGCCGGCCGGCCTGCATCGTCGGCGGTCTCACCGAGGAAGTGCGGCTGGGTGGAGGCGTAACCGATCGGGCCGAGTTCCGGGGAGAGACCGAACTCGCGGACCATGCGGGTGGCGATCTGGGTGGCCCCGGCCAGATCGTTGGCGGCTCCCGTCGATCCCTCGCCGAAGACCACGAGTTCGGCCGCCCGCCCGCCCAGGCGCACCGCCAGCAGGTCGATCAGATAACTCTCGCTGTACAGGTGGCGTTCGGCTTCGGGGAGTTGCTCGGTGACCCCGAGGGTGAGGCCGGCCGGCAGGATGGTGACCTTCGCCACCGGGTCGGCGTGCTCGCACAGGGCCGCGACCAAGGCGTGGCCCGACTCGTGGACGGCCACCGAGCGGCGTTCCTCGGGCAGCAGCGCGTTGGAGGACTCCCGGCGTCCCAGGAGCACCCGGTCGCGGGCGGCGTCGAGGTCGTGCACCTCGATCCGGGTGCGGTCGTTCCGTACGGCGTTGATGGCTCCCTCGTTGACCAGGTTGGCGAGGTCCGCGCCGGAGAATCCGGGCGTGGCGCGTGCCACGGCGTCCAGGTCGACCTCCGGGGCCAGGGTCTTGTCACGGGTGTGCACGGCGAGGATCGCGGCCCGCTCGGACTGGTTGGGCAGCGGGACGGTGACCTGGCGGTCGAAGCGCCCGGGGCGCAGCAGGGCCGGGTCGAGGGCATCGGGCCGGTTGGTGGCGGCCAGGACCACGATGCCGCTGGACTGGTCGAATCCGTCCATCTCGGACAGCAGCTGGTTGAGGGTCTGCTCGCGCTCGTCGTTGCCGCCCAGCCGGGCCCCGCCGGCGCGCCGCGACCCGAGCGCGTCGATCTCGTCGATGAAGATGATCGACGGGGCGCGTTTGCGGGCTTCGCCGAACAGGTCGCGCACCCGCGAGGCGCCCACGCCGACGAACATCTCCACGAACGCGGACCCGGTCACCGACAGGAACGGCACGTCCGCCTCGCCGGCGACGGCCCGCGCGAGGAGCGTCTTGCCGGTTCCGGGCGGACCCACCATGATCACGCCTCGGGGGCCTTTGGCGCCTGCGGCGGTGTAGCGGCCGGGATTGCGCAGGAAGTCGACGACCTCGCTGATCTCCTGCTTGACCCCGTCGTACCCGGCGATGTCGTGGAAGCCGGTGGTGGGCCGCTCCGCCTCGATGATCTTCGCGCGCGAGCGTCCGACGGCGCTCAGCCCGCCGGTCACCGAGCCCGCGGCCCGGCGTCCGAGCCACACGAAGAAGCCGACCAGCAGCAGGAACGGCAGGAACGCGACGAGGACCGACAGCCATGCGGAGCCGCCGCCGCTGCTCTGCTTGGCGGTGATCGCGACGTGGTGCGAGGTCAGCTGCTGCTGGAGCTGGGCCCCGGTGCCCAGTGCGGTGGGGATCTGCGTGGTGAACGTGGTGCCGTCCTTCAGGGTGCCGGTGACCGCGCCCTTGTCGTTGACGTCGACCGTCTGCACCTGGCTGGCGCCCACCTTGCCGACGAAGTCGCTGTAGGACAGCGATGCCGGGTGCGGCCCGGCTTCCCGCCGCGAGAGCAGCAGGACGACGAGGAACGTCATCAGGATCCACCAGAGCATCCACCGTCCGCCGGGCGGCCGCGACTGCCGGGACGGGGGCTTGGGCGGTTCACGCGGGGGCCCGGGCCGGGCGGGCGGCGTCAGATGCCGGTGCGGCATCCGCACTCGAGTGATCACCGGTCCCACGCCCTTCGATCGGCAACGTCCCCCGTCCACCAGCCTGGCCCCGGCCGTTCCCGCGGGGCATGGGTCGGTCGGCCCTGATACGGGCCGACCGGTCGCGGTCCGCTCCGTCGGACCTGCCGCGGCGGCCCGTGCTACGCGGCCGTGTCGTCGACGGTGTAGTCGATCATCGGTCTGACGGTGACGACGCCGTCCACGCCGTGGGCGAGCCGTTCGGCGATCTGGGCGGTGCTGCGGTTCTCGACCCCGCCGCGCAGGGTGACGACACCGTCGTGCACCTGGACCTGCACCTCCGTTCCGCCCAGGTGGAGCATTCCCTCCAGTACGTCGTCGCGGATCTCCTCCCGGATCTCCTCGTCGGGGCGCAGGAAGACACGCAGGAGGTCGGAGCGGCTGACGATGCCGATGATGCGGTCCGTCTCGTCCACCACCAGGAGCCGTCTGACGCGATGGTGGTCCATCGTCCGGGCCGCCTGCGCGACCGGCCAGGCGGCGTGCGCGGTGACCACGGGTGTGGTCATCAGCCCGGCGGCGTTCTCCGCGCGTGCCTTGGCCTTCTCGTGCGGCCAGCCGGGTGCCGCCCGGCCGCCGTACTCCCCGGGCTGCGCGGCCTGCTTGCGCAGCAGATCGGTTTCGGACACCAGTCCCATGGGCGTGCCGTGTTCGTCGGCCACGGGAACGGCGCTCAGACCGTGCGTGGACAGTACGGAGGTGATCTCCTTGAACGGGGTGTCGGGGCGGACGGTGACGACGTCGCGTGTCATCACATCGCCGACGGTGCTGTGCTGGGCGGTCATCTTCGCAGCTCCCTCCTTCACGCCCGCGGTGCGCCTCCCGTGTCGCCGGCGCCGGGGCCGAGGCGGTTCGTGACGTCGACGACACCGTCGACGCTCTCGCACAGCCGCACCGCGATGGGGATGAGGCTCTGGTGCGGCACGACGCCGGTGAGGGTCACCCGGCCGTCGGCGACCCGGACCGTGACCGAGGCGGGGTCCAGGCCGAGGGTCCGGGTCAGGACGTCGGTCGTGATCTCCTCGTAGATCGCGACGTCCCGGCGCAGGAAGACCTTGACGAGGTCGGCGCGGCTGATGATGCCCACCAGCCGGTCGGCGTCGTCCACGACGGGCAGTCGTTTGACCTTGTGGCGGGCCATGGCGCGGGCCGCCTCCACCACCGACCACTGCGGGCGTGCCGTGACGACCGGGGCGGTCATCAGCCCCTTCGCGGTCGATGCGGGTGCCGCGGCGCTGTCCGCCGCCGGCGGGTGCTCGTCGGCAGGCTGTCCGCCCGGACCGGGCCGGCTCCGCGCGGCGCGCAGCAGGTCCGCCTCGGAGACGACGCCGACGGGGTGGTCCCGGTCGTCGACGACCGGGACCGCGGTGATGCCGTGCTCCGCCAGACGCACGGCTATGTCCTTGAAGCCCGTGTCGGGCCGCACGCGCACCACGGCGGTCGTCATGAGGTCCGCGACCTTCCGGTGCAGCATGTCCTCACTCCCTCGGTTCGAGCCATGCGGCGCGCGCGGTCCCGTGCCGTCGCTCAGGCGGCCGGCTGGAGGAGCAGAGCCCTGATGTCGTGGGGGAGTTGTTCCAGGGCCGCTTCCAGGTGCCCGGGTGAGACGTGCTCGCGTACGACGCCGGTGACCGCGGCGGCGATCCGGGGCACGTCCTCGGCGGTGACCCTGGCCTCCTGGACGAAGCGGTTCGTGTAGCCCTCACGGTCGTACTTGACCGGTACGACGCTGGGGTCCCAGCCGTCGTAGTAGACGCCCCGCCACATCTCCGGCAACTGGGCGGCGAAGTGGGCGGCGACGTCGACGGTGAGCCTGTCGCGCAGGGTGTGCAGCCAGGTGCGCAGGATCCGGTGGGCGAAGTGGCGGTCTTCCGTCTCCAGGGATTCGGACACCGCCTTGAGCCAGATGTTCGCGCTGTGGATGGCGTGCTCGAAGTCGGGCGGGTGTGTGGGGGGCATGGATCTTCCCTTCCAGTCCAGAAGGGGCGGGGTTACGGCACGGACCGGTCCTTCCCTGCCCAGGGCTCCATGCTAGGGCGGCCGGAGCCGGTCGGCAGCCGCACCGCCGCGGGGCACCGGCTCCCTGGCCGTGCGCAGGGGCCGGTGGAGCGCAAGTCTGGAAAGTGGCAGACACGGCGAAGGAGGCTGTCATGAAGAGATCGGCACCGCAGCAGGCTCCCGAGATCCAGGTGGAGACCCAGGGACGGATGCCGCCAGGAGCCGTCGAGTACGCGCAGGAGAAGGTCCGGGCGCTCACCGGCCGGACCCGCGAGCCGGTCCTGTTCGGCCGCGTCAAGCTGACCCACCTGGCCAACCCCGCCATGGAGCGGCCCGCGATCGCCCAGGCCAACCTGGACGTCAACGGGCGTCCGGCCCGGGCGCACGTGGCCGCCACGACCGTGACCGAGGCCGTCGACCTGCTGCAGGACCGGCTCGCCACGCGGTTGGAGCGCCTGGAACGGCACTGGGAGGCCCGACGCGGCAGGACGCCCGTGCCGGGCCCGCACGAATGGCGTCACGGCAGCGAGCCCGCGCACCGCCCCGACTACTTCCCGCGCCCGGCCGAGGAGCGGCGGGTCGTGCGGCACAAGTCCTTCTCGCTGGCCCGGGAGTCGCCCGACGAAGCGGCCTTCGAACTGGAGACGATGGATTACGACTTCCACCTCTTCACCGACATCGGCACGGACGAGGACAGTGTGCTGTACCGGTCCGGCCCGACCGGCTACCGCCTCGCCCAGGTCCACCCGCGACACCGGCCGGCCGGCCCGGTGGCCGTGCCGCTGACCGTGAGCGAGCTGCCCGCGCCCCGGATGGACGTGGCCGAGGCGAAGCAGCGGCTGGACCTCACCGGTTATCCGTTCGTGTTCTTCGCCGACGCCGGCACCGGGCGGGGAAACGTGCTGTACCACCGCTACGACGGTCACTACGGCTTGATCTCCCCCGTCGAGTAGCGGCCGGGCACACTCCGGCGGGTGCTCACCGGGGGCGCCGCTTCCGCCGGGACGCCGGCCTGCGGCCGGCGTCCCGGCGGTCCATGGAGTACACGGTCCGGCCTCCTCACCCCGCGAGCCGGGTCACCGCCTGTCGCGGTGCGGCTGCCCGAACGGCGTGGCGGCTGCCGGATGGGTCTCGATGACACATCCGGGGCCGGGAAAGATCTCTGTCTCGTGACCGTCCTCGTAGCGCACCCGGTAGGGCGGTTCGCCGTCGCGGCCGAGCACCTTCAAGACGGTGGCGTGGTGTTCGGGCGTTCCCACGGTCCTGCCGGTGAACCGCAGCACGTCGCCTTCGTGCGCCTTCATCGTGACTCACCTCGTCCCTGCCGTCCCCCTGCCGTCCTTTCCTTCTCCGTTCAGGATGACTCCGGGAGCCGGCTCACGCAGAAGGGCCGTTCGGGCACCTCGGGATTCAGGCCGGGGCGGGGAGCACCGGTGCGCGCAGTCGCCGGGCCGCGGTGAGCCAGGCGCGGGTCAGCGCGCCGCGTGCCAGGCCGAGGGCCCGCGCCTGTCCCGGTTCGCCGTCGAGCCGGAGCGGCGCGCCGACGTGCACGCACAGCCTGGGCCGGCGCAGGGGCGCGGTCAGCACCCTGGCCACCTGTCCGGCACAGCTGCCCGAGGCCAGTGCCCGGGATCCAGCCTGGCCGACGGGCACCACCGGGGCACCGCTGGCGCGCGCGAGGTGGAACAGGCCCGGGTGGAAGGGCAGGGGCGCGGCCTCGCGGACGCCCTCACGGTGCGGGATCCCGCCCTCCGGGTACAGCAGGACGGACCGGCCCGCGGCGAGGGCGACCCGGGCGTCCTGGATCGCCTGCGCGGCCCGCGGGTCGTGACGGTGGACGGGGATGTGCCCTTCCCGGGTGAGGAGACGGCCGAGCACGGGGATCCGCCACACCCCCGCGGCGGCCAGGACGACCGGTTCCGTGCCGAGGCGGTGCAGCGCGGCGAGGACGACTGCGGGATCGCCGAGGGAGGTGTGGTTGGCGATGAGGATGCTGCCCTCGGCCGGCGCGGCGCCGGTGTCCGTAGTGACGTCCAGCCGGCCGAGGACCGGTACCACCGCCGCCGCGACGCGTGCGAGCGTGACACCGCCCCCGGTGCGGCGGCGACCGGTCATGGCCGGGCGGCCCACAGCCCCCGGACGTGGCCCGGATGCCGGTTCATGACCTCGTGCGCGGCCTGCTCGTCACGGGCCGGCAGGGCGTCGGGCAGTTCGAGGTGCTCCTCGGCGGAGGCCGCCGGCCGGCCCGCCTCCGCCGGCGCGGTGAGGCCGTGGAGGCGGGAGCGTCCGCGCAGGCCGGCGACCACCTCGACGAGGTGGAGCGCCGTGCTCTCACCGGCCGGGGCCGGCGGCGCCGTCGTACGGTCCGTGCTCATCCGGAGCCGCTGCCTCCGCGAGAGGGTCCGTCAGGGCGGCGGCCCCGGTGCGGGCGGTGCGTGTGGGGCGGGGGCGAGGCGGGCCGGGCGCGGGCGGCGCGCTCGGGTGTCGTCACGCCGACGTGCCGTCCGCCGCAGCGGGGGCAGACCGCGTCGTCGAGGGGCGACCGCAGGGCCCGCCCGGCCTCGTCGACGTACTCCTGGGTGTACACGGAGACCGGGTCGGTGAAGAACACCACCTGGAAGACGGCCTGCCAGACGTGACCGCAGCCGGAGCACACGAACACGAACGTCTCGGGCACGGCTCCGGGAACCTCCCCGGTCACCCGGCGCGGCTCCTCGTCCATCGCATCCGGCCCCCTTCCGCCGGGGCCTCCCGCTCCGGGGCCCACTCCCAGGTCATCGCGCCGGCCGCCGCCCGGCAACTCGAACGCCCCGCCCCCGCCGTGGCCCAGGGGGTGGACACCCCCTTGACGCCGCCGCGAGCCGGATCGACACTCGCCATGGGAATCCTAGTGAACGGGTAGGAAAACATGGGGCACCTCGGGACGGCCGCCGGCCGCGTGAGCCGCACACCGGCCTCACCCCTGCTCACCTCCCGCCGGCACATCGACCTGCTGCGCGTCTGCAGCGCACGATCAGCCTCCCGGCCGAGCTGAGCCGACCCGGGAAGCCCGGCCCCGTCCGGTACGCCCCGGCGCACCCTGTCCGACGACCCGACGACGCACCCGCCGCGCGGACGCCCGCGCGCCCGTACCCGGGGAGACGCATGTCCATCACTCCGCTCGCCGCCGTCCCGCCCGCCCGCCGGACCGCCCCCGCCTTCCGGGGCCGCCTCGGCAGGGACGCGCGCAGCGGCCACCCCGCCGTGCCGCACCGCTACCGGATCCATCTGTCGACCGCCTGCCCCGACGGCCTGCGCCTGGCCATCGGGCACAGCCTGCTCGGCCTCGACGGCAGCTGTCCGGTCACCTTCCTGCCCGCCGAACCGGACCGTCCCGGCGGGGGCCACTCGGCCCTGCGCCCGCTGTACGAGGCGAGCGCGCACCACTACGCCGGGCCGGCGCTCGGGCCGGTGCTCAGCGACGACTGGTCCGGACGCATCGTCAGCACCCACGCCCCGGACATACTGCGCGACCTGGACCGCTTCCCCCGGGACGGCCGCGCCGCGCTGTACCCGTGCGGTACCGAGAGCGAGATCGCGGCCGTCGAACGGCTCTGCGCCGAGGGCATCCAGCAGGCCGCGCAGCGCGCCGGACAGGCCGACGCCGACCCCGCCGAGCGCGCCGCCGCGCTGGAGTCGCTGCTGGACACGCTGGGCAGGCTGGAGCGCTACCTGCGCGGAGGGGACGGGCAGGACCACCTCGTCGGTGACCGGCTCACCGCCGCCGACATCGAACTGTGGGTCGCGCTGGTGCAGTTGGACACCGTGCACCGCTGTCACCTGGACGCCTCCGCCGTGCACCGCATCGCCGGCCACCCGGCGCTGTGGGCCTACGCCCGGCGCCTGGCCGCCCATCCCGCCTTCGGGACCCACCTCGACCTCGACGGCATCGCCCGCCGCCACCACGGCCGCTGCCAGGGTCTCGAGGCCGCCGGAGCCGCCGTCCAGATCCTGGACTGGATGGGTCACGCCGCGGCCTGCCCGGGTGCGGGTGCGCAGGTCAGCGACGCCTGAGTCGGTCCGACAGCTGGACAGGCGTTGACAATTCTCCCGTACGACTGCCTTACTTACGGCTCTGGCAAGCGCACGGCCCGTCCGGGCCGGCCCGGCGACAGGTGACGGACATGTACGCAGCATTCAGGACGGCGGCCCGCCGCCCCCTGAGCTGCGTGCGGCCCTCCGCGAACCTTCTGGTCGCCGACCGTGCCGTCGATCTGCTCCGCGTCAGCAGCGCGCTGTGTACCGCACCGGGCCGTGCCCGCCGCCGGGGCTGACCGCTTCCCCACCCTCTCCCGCCGCCCCGCGGCCCCGCGTCGGCCCCGACGCCCCTCGCACGCCCGCCGTGCCGCCGTCCGTCCAGGCCCCGCCCGCCCCGTACGTCCCCGTGCGCCGCTGCCCGCCGTGCCGCAGTGCGGTTCCCGCCCTGCCGCCGTAGCGCCGTAGCCGCACCGCGCCGCCGTCCGGGCCGGAGGGTTGTCCGACTCCGCTGGAGCCCGTCATGAGTGAACCCCCAGGCGCCGTCGTGTCCCTCGCCGAGGCACCACCCGCCGACACCCCGTCAGAAGTCCTCAGAGCGCAGCGCGTTCAGCCGCTGCGCCGGCCCGGCCGGTGGATCGTCACCGCCGTCGTCCTCGTGCTCGTCGCGCAGATCCTGCACGGACTGGCCACCAACCCGTTCTACCAGTGGGACCGCTTCCGCTACTGGTTCCTGCGCCCCACCATCCTCGACGGGCTCGTCGTCACGCTCGAAGTCGCCGCGCTCAGCGCCGTACTGGGCCTGCTCGGCGGCATCCTGCTGGCCCTCGGCCGGCTCTCCGGCAGCCCGGTGCTGCGGGCGGTGAGCTGGACCTACACCTGGCTGTTCCGCTCGGTCCCGCTGATCGTCGTCCTGATCTTCCTCTACAACTTCAGCGCCCTGTACCGGACGTTGAGCCTCGGCATCCCCTTCGGACCGGCCTTCGTCACCTTCGACGAATCGAGACTCGCCACCGACATGACGGTCGCCGTCATCGGTCTGAGCCTCAACGAGGCGGCCTACGCGGCCGAGGTCGTGCGCGGCGGAATCCTCTCCGTCGACCAGGGCCAGCACGAGGCGGCGGCCGCGCTCGGCCTGCCCAAGGGCTACCAGTTCACCCGCATCGTCTTCCCGCAGGCCCTGAGGTCCATCACCCCGAACTACGTCAACCAGCTCATCGGCCTGATCAAGGGAACCTCCCTGGTGTTCTACGTCTCCCTGCTCGACCTGTTCGGCTCGGTGCAGACCATGGGCAGCACCTACCCCGGCGACATCGTGCCGCTGCTGCTCGTCGCCACCGTCTGGTACCTGATCCTGACCAGCGTGGTGTCCGTCGTCCAGTTCTACGTCGAGCGGTACTTCGCCCGCGGCGCCACCCGCAGCCTGCCGCCGACCCCGCTGCAGAAGGCGCGGGCGGGCCTCGCCGAGTTCCGGACCCGACTGCGCGGGGAGGCCGCCGTATGACCGCCACCGGCACCCCGGCGGTCACCCCGGCCGCCCTCGAGGTGCACAACGTCCACAAGTGGTACGGCACCCACCGCGTCCTCGACGGTGTCGACCTGACCGTCCGTCCCGGCGAAGTGACCGTCGTCATCGGCCCGTCCGGCTCCGGCAAGTCCACCCTGCTGCGGGTCATCAACCACCTGGAGAAGCCGGAGGTCGGCCACGTCAGCGTCGGCGGCGAGCTGATCGGCGTGAAGCGGAACGGGGAGCGGCTCAAGGAACTCGGTGAGCGCACCATCCTGGCCCAGCGCAGCCGGATCGGTTTCGTCTTCCAGAACTTCAATCTCTTCCCGCATCTGACCGTCCTGGAGAACGTCGCCGCCGCGCCCGTCGCCACCGGCACGCTGACCCGGCCCGAGGCGCGGGAGCTGGCACGCGAACTGCTCACCCGGGTCGGCCTCGGCGACCGTAGCGGCGCCTACCCGCGGCAGCTGTCCGGCGGGCAGCAGCAGCGGGTCGCCATCGCCCGCGCCCTGGCCCTGCGCCCCGGGATCATCCTCTTCGACGAGCCGACCTCGGCACTCGACCCCGAACTCGTCGGCGAGGTCCTCTCCGTCATCAAGGACCTGGCGACCAGCGGCACCACGCTCGTCATCGTCACCCACGAGATCGGCTTCGCCCGCGAGGTGGCCGACCGGATCGTCTTCATCGACGGCGGAAAAATCGTCGAACAGGGCCCGCCCGGACAGGTCCTGGACAGCCCCCGCCACGAGCGGACCAGGGACTTCCTCAGCAAGGTCCTCTGAACCTCCCCTCACATCACCCTCCTCACCACCCGTCCCGGACGACAAGGACAGCCATGCCCAGCCACTTCTCCCGACGCAGCCTGATCCGCGGCATCACCGCGGCGACCGCCGCCGCCACCCTCGCCACCGGGCTCGCCGCCTGCGGTGGCGACAGCGAGGCCGCCACGTCCGCCGCGGCGGACGACGCCGCCGGCACGGTGACCGTGGGCAGGGTGTCCAACGGCGCGGCCCGGCCGACCGAGCTGAAGGTCTCCGAGGTGAAGTCCATCAGCGCCGAACTGCCGGCCTCCGTCCGCAAGAGCGGCGTCCTGAGGATCGGTGTCGGTGCCCTGCCCGACGGCTTCCCGCCGCTGGCCTACATCGGCGACGACCAGAAGACCCTCACCGGCGCCGAACCGGACCTCGGCCGCCTGGTCGCCGCCGTCCTCGGACTGAAGCCGCAGTTCTCCAACGCCACCTGGGAGAACATGTTCGTCGGCATCGACAGCGGCAAGTACGACGCCGCCTTCGCCAACATCACCGACACCGAGGAACGCAAGAAGAAGTACGACTTCGCCTCCTACCGCAAGGACAACGTCGGCTTCGAGGTGCTGAAGAAGAGCACGTGGAACTTCGACGGCGACTACGAGAACCTCGCCGGCCGGACGGTCGCCGTCGACAACGGCACCAACCAGGAGAAGATCCTCCTCGAGTGGCAGACGAAGCTGAAGAAGGAGGGCAAGAACCTCACCGTCAAGCACTACCAGAGCAAGAACGCCACCTACCTGGCGCTGACCGGCGGCAGGATCGACGCCTACTTCGCCGCCAACCCGGGTGTCGCCTACCACATCACCCAGACCGCCAAGTCGCCGAACCCCACCCGTAGCGCGGGCACGTTCTCCGGCGCGGGCGCCACCCTGCAGGGCCTGATCGCCGCGACCACGAAGAAGGACAGCGGGCTCGCCGAACCCTTCGCGGACGCCATCGACCACCTCATCGAGAACGGGCAGTACGCCAAGTGGCTGGCCGCCTACAACCTCTCCGACGAGGCCGTCACCAAGGCCGAGGTCAACCCGCCCGGGCTGCCGCTCGACAACTCCTGACGTCCCCCCGCCGGCCCGCGTCCCCGCGCGGGCCGGCGCCGCGCCCTCGTACGGATCTCCAGGAAGGCACCCCCTCGTGTCCCCCACCCCTTCTTCCCTCCTGCACCTCGCCGTCGCCCTGGACGGCACCGGCTGGCACCCGGCGTCCTGGCGCGAGCCGGTGGCGCGGCCCCGGGAGCTGTTCACCGCCGGTTACTGGGCCGGCCTGGTCACCGAGGCGGAGGCCGGGCTCCTCGACTTCGTGACCATCGAGGACGGCCTCGGCCCGCAGTCCTCGCACGTCCTGGAGCCGGACGAACGCACCGACCAGGTACGCGGCCGGCTGGACGCCGTGCTCATCGCCTCCCGGGTCGCCCCGCTCACCCGGCACATCGGCCTGGTGCCGACCGTGGTGGCCACCCACACGGAGCCGTTCCACATCTCCAAGGCGATCGCCACCCTCGACTACGTCAGCACCGGCCGCGCGGGCCTGCGCGTGCAGGTCAGCGCCCGGCCGGACGAGGCCGCCCACTTCGGCCGCCGCACCGTCCCCCGCATCGACGCCTACGACAGCCCGGCCGCACAGGAACTGGTCACGGACCTGTTCGACGAGGCCGCCGACCACGTGGAGGTCGTCCGCCGCCTCTGGGACAGCTGGGAGGACGACGCGGAGATCCGGGACACGGCCACCGGCCGCTTCATCGACCGCGACAAACTGCACTACATCGACTTCGAGGGCCGCCACTTCAGCGTCAAGGGCCCCTCGATCACGCCCCGGCCGCCCCAGGGACAGCCGGTGGTCAGCGCGCTCGCCCACCGGACGGTGCCCTACCGGCTCGTGGCCCGGCAGGCCGACGTCGGCTACGTCACCCCGCACGACGCCGACCGGGCCCGCGCCATCGTCGCCGAGATCCGCGCCGAGCAGGAGGCGGCCGGGCGCGCCGACGACCGGCTGCACATCTTCGGCGACCTGGTGGTCTTCCTGGACGAGCACCCGGACCGGGCCGCGGCCCGGCGCGAGCGCCTCGACGCCCTCGCGGGCACCCCGTACACCAGCGACGCCCGGATCTTCACCGGCACCCCCGGCGAACTCGCCCACCTCCTGGAGGAGTTGCGGGATTCCGGACTGACCGGCTTCCGGCTGCGGCCGGCCGTGCTCGGCCACGACCTGCCGCAGATCACCCGGGGACTCGTGCCCGAGCTCCAGCGCCGGGGCCTGTTCCGCGGCTCCTACGAGGCCGGTACCCTGCGCGGCCTGCTCGGGCTCGCCCGCCCCGCCAACCGCTACGCCGCCGCCACCGTCTGAGCCCGAGGGACGAGACGACCATGAGCAAGCCACTGAAGCAGATCCACCTGGCCGCCCACTTCCCGGGCGTCAACAACACCACCGTGTGGAGCGACCCGGCCGCCGGCAGCCACATCGAGTTCAGCTCCTTCGCGCACTTCGCGCGCACCGCCGAACGCGCCAAGTTCGACTTCCTGTTCCTCGCCGAGGGCCTCAGGCTGCGCGAACAGGGCGGCCGGATCTACGACCTGGACGTGGTCGGCCGCCCCGACACGTTCACCGTGCTCGCCGCGCTCGCCGCCGTCACCGACCGGCTCGGTCTGACCGGCACCATCAACTCCACCTTCAACGAGCCCTACGAGGTGGCCCGGCAGTTCGCCAGCCTCGACCACCTCTCCGGCGGCCGCGCCGCCTGGAACGTCGTCACGTCCTGGGACGCCTTCACCGGCGAGAACTTCCGCCGGGGCGGCTTCCTGCCGCAGGAGGAGCGCTACGCGCGCGCCGAGGAGTTCCTGGCCACCGCGAACGAGCTGTTCGACTCCTGGCCCGGTGACGAGATCGTCGCCGACCAGGCCACCGGCACCTTCCTCGGCGACGCACGGGCCGGCGCCTTCGTGCACCGGGGCGAGCAGTTCGACATCCACGGCCGCTTCAACGTCCCCCGCTCCCCGCAGGGCCGCCCGGTGATCTTCCAGGCGGGCGACTCCGAGGAGGGCCGGGAGTTCGCCGCCTCCAGTGCCGACGCCATCTTCAGCCGGCACGCCACCCTCGAGCAGGGCCAGGCCTTCTACACCGACGTCAAGGCCCGCCTCGCCCGGTACGGCCGGCGTCCCGACCAGCTGCTCGTCCTGCCCGCCGCGACCTTCGTCCTCGGCGACACCGACGCCGAGGCCGAGGAACTCGCGCGCGAGGTGCGCCGGCAGCAGGTCAGCGGGGCCACCGCCATCAAGCACCTGGAGTTCGTCTGGAACCGGGACCTGTCCGCGTACGACCCGGACGGCCCGCTGCCCGACGTCGACCCGGTGGTCGGCGAGGAGCACATCTCCCGCGGCCGCGCCCAGGTACGGATGTACCGCGACCCGCTCGCCACCGCCCGGGAGTGGCGGGAGCTCGCCGAGGCCCACGGCTGGTCCATCCGCGACCTGGTCATCAACACCGGCAACCGGCAGACCTTCGTCGGCTCCCCGTCCACCGTCGCGAAGACCATCGACGCGTTCGTGCAGGCGGACGCGGCCGACGGCTTCATCCTCGTCCCGCACATCACCCCCGGCGGCCTCGACCCGTTCGCCGACAAGGTCGTCCCGCTGCTGCAGGAACAGGGCGTCTTCCGCGCCGACTACGAGGGCACCACCCTGCGCGACCACCTGGGCCTCGCCCACCCCGACGCGGCCTGACCCGGCCGCCCGCCCGGGCCGGCCGCGTGGTGCGGGGACCGGCGCGGCCGCGGACGTCTCCCTCCCCCGAAGGCGACGTCCGCGGCCCTTCCCCCGGCGCCGGACCGTGGTCCGGACGTCCGCGTCGCGGCCCGTGCTGTCACCAGCACATGACGGCCGTCTCGCCCGAACCCCAGGTGGAGTACAGGCGGACGCGGACGACGTAGCGGCGGCCCGAGACGAGCCGGACCCGGACCGTGGCGTTGCCCGGTGTGCCGCCGTCGTCCCGGCCGGCGAGGTAACGCGGCTCCCCGTCGCGTTCCTCGAAGACCACGAGCACACTGTCGGCGTCCCCGAAGGTGCCCACGCGGTACGCGCGGGTCTCCGGCGGCTCGACGGTGAAGTCGGCCTGCGCGCCGGAGCCGAGGCGAAGCGGCGCCGAGCGGAACGGCACCAGCACCGGCGGCCGGGCGGGCCCGGGCGGCGGATACCAGCGGAGCGCGAACTCCTTGTCCGCCGGGGATAGCGAACCCGGCGGGCGCAGGCCCGCGCGGTACTGCTCCGGCTCCAGTACCAGCCCCGGCCCCAGGGTGAACCCCATCACCGACTGCGGATCCCACACGGACCCGTTGACCTCGCACGCGTCCAGCCTGCGCAGGATGTTCGCGTACGTCGTGTCCCGGGTCCAGAAGTTCGGCGGGCCCGCCAGATCGGCGTACACGGCCTCGTCGTCCCAGTGGATGCCCGCGACCGGGCTCTGGTGCTCGTGCAGCATGCCGAGCGCGTGCCCGATCTCGTGCAGCGCCGTCCCGCGCTCCCCGGGCGCGGTCAGGTCCCAGCCGAAGTTCATGGTGCGCTCGCCCCGGCCGACCGCCAGCGCGTCCCGGCCGACCGCCGACCAGCAGCCGTCACCGGACTGGAAGCCGACGCGCAGTTCCGCCTCCCGGCGGTCGCCGACCTCGGCGAAGGTCACGCCGATGCCGAGGTGCTGCCACTGCCGGAAACCCTCGCGGACCACTTCGCGCTGCTCCTCGGCCCCGACCCAGGACACCCGGCGGGTCTCCCCGGTCCCCGGTACGGGGATCACCGAGGCGTCGGTGCCGGCATCGAAGAAGTAGTAGTGCAGGACTGTGCCGTTGACCCACATCCGCCGCCCGCCGGTCAGCGCGCTCAGCCGCTCGGCGGCCAGCCCCGGTGCGAAGGAGGGGGCCGGCTGCCGCGGGAGCGAGCAGTAGCGAGCGGTCATGCGACCAGCCTGCCGCCGCCCGGCCCCGGGCGCCTGAGTCGGGGCCTGCTCAAGTCCCCCTGTATCAGACCTGAGTATCCCGTCTCCCACTGATGTGACGACCTACGAAGCGGACGCGCGGACACTCGAGCCCCTGCCCTGGCCGTTCACCGGCCGTGCGGACGAACTGGACCTGGTCCGCCGGTGTCTGACCGGCGCACGGCACGGCATCGTGGTGACCGGGCCGTCCGGCCACGGCAAGACGCGGCTGGTCACCGAGGCCGTGCGGGGCACCGACTGCGCCCGGGTGACCGGGACGCCGGGGATGCGCGGGCTCGACTTCGCCGCGTTCGCACACCTGCTGCCCGGGGCGGTCTCGCTGCACCGCGCGGTGCGGCTGCTGTCCGGTGTACGCCTGCTCGTGGTCGACGACGCGCATCTCCTCGACGACGCCTCCGCCGCCCTGGTCCACCAGCTCGCCGTGCACGGCCGCACCCGCCTCGTGGTGATCGCGGCGGACGACGGCGCCCCGGTGCCCGCTGCCGTGTCCCGGCTGTGGACCGGCGAGCTGCTGCCCCGCCTCGCCCTGGAGCCGCTGCCCCGCGAGGAGACCGAGAGGCTGCTCACCGCGGGCGTGGGCCGCGTCCCGGAGCCGCTCACGGCGGGCCGGCTGCACCGGCTCTGCGGGGGCGACCTCCGGCTGCTGCGCGCCCTGGTGGACGCGCTGCGCGAGGGCGGCCCGCCGTACCCGGCCGCAGCGGACGAATGGGCCTGGCGCGGCCCGGTGCCGGTGACCGCCGCCGTACGCGAACGCGTCGCCCCCGCCCTGGAGGGCCGCGGCCCCGGCGAACGGGAGAGCCTGGAGCGCCTCGCCTTCGCCGAACCGCTGCCCCTGCACCTCGACGACCTGGACCTGGACACCGTGGAACGCCTGGAGGCCGCTGGTCTCGTCCGGGCCGACGACGAGGGTGCCGTCCGCCTCGCCCACCCCCTGCACGGCGCCGTGCTGCGAGCCGGCGGGGGACGGCTGCGCGCCCGGCGGCAGGCGCGCGCACCGCGGGACTGCGGGCCGGCCCTGGCGGCCGAACAGCGGGCGCTGGCCCGCCGGATCGAGCGGGCGGACGTACGGGCCCTGCCGACGCCGGTGGGGGAGTGGCTGGCCGGGGAGGGTGCCCCGGTCCCGGCCGGGTACGCCGCCGTCCGCGCCCGGTTCGCACGGCTGCGCGGGGAGGTCCGGGAGGCGGCGGCCTGGGCACGGGAGGGACTGCGCGCGACCCCGGACGACCCGGCCTGCCGGGCCGAACTCGCCGCGGTCGTTCCCCGGCTGCCGCAGCCGGCCGCCACCGACGACCCGTACGCCCGCTACGACGCCGTACGCCTCGGCGCCCCCGAACGGGTCGTCGGACGCCTCCCGGACGAAGTGTTCGCGCGGCACGCGGACGCCCTCGCCCGCGGCGACGGACCCGCGCTGGACCGGGCGGCCGAGGGGCTGCGGCAGCGCGGCTTCCTGCTGTTCGCGGCCGAGGCGTACGCCCAGGCCGCCCGCACGCACCGCGACCCGGGCGCCGCCCGGACCTCGCGCACCCGCGCGCTCGCCCTCGCCCGCCGCTGCCAGGGCGCCCGCACCCCGGCCCTGTCCGGACTGGTACTGGGCGAACTCACCGCGCGGCAACGGCAGATCGTCGCCCTGGCGGCGGCCGGACTGAGCAACCGGCAGATCGCCCAGCGGCTCACGCTGTCGGTGCGTACCGTCGGCAACCACCTGTACAGCGCCTACACGCGGCTCGGGGCGAGCGACCGGCAACAGCTGCCGTGGCTGGTGGAACCGCCGGCCGGGCGGTCTGCGTGAGGGGAGGTCAGGCCGCCCCGAACGCCGCGAACGCCCATCCGGTGGCCTGGTGCACCGCGTCCCCGGGCAGCGCGGCCCGGGCGTCGCGGAGCGCCTCGGCGAGGGACAGGCCCGCCTCCAGGCCCTTGTGCAGCGCCAGCATCAGCGGCACCACCGCCGCGTCGCCGACCGGCGCACTGCTCGCCACCACCCCGGCGGTGCCCAGCGGCAGCAGCGCGGTCACCAGGCCCAGCAGTTCGTCGGCGCCGACCGAGGCGAGCCGGGCGGTGTCGCAGCTGGAGAGGATGATCCGGTACGGGCTGCGGTCGAGACGTTCGAAGTCGTGCACGATGAGCGGGCCGTCGGCCATCCGCAGGGACGAGAACAAGGGGCTGTCGGCGCGGAACGTGCCGTGCGCCGCCAGATGGGCGAGCGCGGCGCCGTCGAGTTCCTCCAGCACCCTCGGGACCTGCGCGTCGTCGCCCTCCAGGACCGTCGCCGTGCCGTAGCGGTCCGCGAGTTCGGGCACCTCGGCGCCGCCCGTCGCCAGCCCCGGGCCGCGCACCAGCACCTGCCGGCCGCCCGGCGGCGGCTCGGTGTCCCGGGCGCGCAGCCAGCTGCCCGCCGACGGCGACACACTCAGCACCCGCTCCCTGAGCGACGGCAGCAGCGCCCACGGCACCCGGTGCAGCGCGCCCGGCGGCACCACCACGACCGGCCCGGACCCCAGGTGCCGTACCGCCCCGGCGATCAGCAGCTCCTGAAGCCGGCGGCCCGCGGCCTCCACCACCGGCAGCCTGGCCTCCGCGCCCGGATGGGCGAGCCGCCGCAGCCCCGCCTGGACGTGTTCCGCCTCGGCCACCGCCTCCGCCAGCGCCCCGCCCTCGAACCGGCGCACCCGTCCCTGCCCGCACAGCAGCACGTGCACCCGCCCGTCCAGCACGGCCAGTTCGACGAGCCGGGTGTCACCGAGCCGGTCCAGCAGCCGGCCCGGGTCGAACCGCTCCGCGTACCCGGGGGCCGCGCCGCGCATGCGCAGGGTGCGGGAGCGGATCTCCCGCTCCAGGCGCCGCTGTTCACGCTCCAGGGCGGCCACCGGGCGGCCGTCCATGCGGGCGGCCTCCGCGCGCGCGGCGATCTCCCGGAACGCGGTCAGCCCGCTGAGCAGCGCGGGGTCGGCGGGCGGCCGGGTGGGCGGCGCCGACAGGACCGTGGCCCGCCACCGCTCGCTCCACGCCAGCAGCCGCCGCGGCCCGCCCCGGGCGAGGCCCGCCTCCTGGGCCAGTGCCGCCAGTTCGGCGCCCTGCGCGGTGACCCGGGCCCGCAGTTCCGAGGCGCCCAGCGTCATCCGGTGGTCGTCGAGCACGTCCAGGCCGCGCCGGCACGCCTCCAGCACGCCCCGTCCCGAACCGGCCGCCCGCGCCCTGAGCGCCTGCGCCGCCCAGCCCGTCATCCGGGCCGGCGGCGGCCCGGTCCGTCTGCTGCGGGCGGCCACGGCCAGATGGCGTTCCGCGTCCGCGGTCCAGCCCAGGGCGAGCGCGATCCGGCCCGCGAGCAGCGAGGCCTCCGGCGCGGCCGGCGAGCCGAACGAGGCCAGCCGCTCCGCCACGCGGGCCGCGTCCGCGACCATCCGCCCCGACCGGCGCCCGGCCGCCACCCGCGCCTCGATCAGTACCAGCCGGGCATGCGTCTCCCACCAGGTGCGCCGCTGTCCGGCGAACAGCCGTACGGCGACGGCGGCCCGCGCGATCGCCGTGTGCGGGTCCCCGGCCGAGCGGGCCGCACGGGCGGCGGTCAGCAGCAGTTCGGCCTTGCGGGTGGACTGCCCGCCGATCTCGTCGAGCGCCGCGATCGCCGCGTCCGCCTCGGCGAGGGCCTCCGGTGCGAGCCCGGCGGCCATCAGCACCTCACAGCGCCGGACGCACAGCATGAACGTGGGCGTGCCGAGCTTGGCGTACCGTTCCTCCGCCTCGTCGAGCAGCCTGAGCGCCGCCGGGATGTCACCGGAGCGGAACGCGGCCAGGCCACGGCTCTCCACCGCGTCGGCCTTGTCGTGCTCCTGCCCGGTCGTCTCCCACAGCCGCTCGGCCGCCGTGAAGTCGGCGTCCGCCCGGTCCACCGCGCCCAGCGCCAGGTGCACGGTCGCCCGCAGGGTCAGCGCCCGCGCCGTCCAGATCACGTCGTCGGCCTGCCGGAGCGCCGGTATCGCCCGGCGTACGTCCTCCAGCGCCTCCCGGTGCCGGCCCAGCACCCACCAGACATAGGCCCGGCGGTACCGCACCCGTGCCCGGGTGTGCCCGGTGCCCCGCGCGACCCCCCGCTCGAACGACGTGAGCCCCTGCCGCGTGCGCCCCGCGTGCACCAACGCGACCCCGAGAGTGGCGAGGACGTCCGCCTCCCGGTCGGCCGAATCGGCCCGGGCCGCGAGGTCGCGGGCGCGCCGCAGATGACCGAGGGCGACCCGGATGTCGCCGAAGTCCCGGTGCCAGATGCCGATGACCTGGTGGGCGACCGAGGCGTGCAACGGCGGCGGACCGGCGTCCAGCACCCGCTGCGCACCGGCGAGGGCCTCGTTGGGGGCGGCGAACACCATCGGCAGCAACCGGAGGACCGACGCGTCTGTCGCTGTCACCCCTCGGATGGTAGTGGCCCGGCGGGGCCCGTCCCATGGTGCGGCCCTGTATCAATCGCCCCGCTGCGGTCTCAGACTGACGAAACCGGCCTCAGGGGGAGGACACACCATGGCACCTCAGCGCTTCCACGAACAGTTCGAACAGGTCCAGCGGTCGATGCCGGACGTCCCGCTGGCGATGGGACCGGACGACGCCGCCGAGTTCTTCTACGAGAAGGGCGTCGTCCTCGCCCGCGACGGCGAGGAGGCCCGGCTGGTCGAGGACACGGTCCGGGGCCGCTTCGCCGAGACCACCGGCCTGGCCGCCGATCGGGTGCGCCGGGAGAGCCCCGAGACCAACCGGACCGGCGTCACCCGGATCCGGGTCGGCGACCCGGGCCACGGCGGCCGCGCCGGCGACCGTGCCGTGGCCCACGCCCTGCGGGCGCTGCGCGAGCACGAGGGCCGCCGGGGCCGCCGGCTGGTCAGCCGCAACCACGTGGTGTCGATCGCCTCGGTCAACGCCTGCCCCGGCGACGAACCCGTGCCCGCGCCGCTCACCGGGCCGTGCAACCCGGCGGCGGACGGCACGCCGTACGACCCGGACACCGCCGTCGCCGTCCTCGTCGTCGACAACGGCCTCATGCACGACTACCGGTCCTACCCGCTGCTCGCCCGCACCGAGGGGGACGCCCAGCGATACGAGTGCGACGACGACGGCGTGCTGCGGCAGTACGCCGGCCACGGCACGTTCATCGCGGGACTGCTCGCCGCCGTCGCCCCCAACACCGACCTCACCGTGCGCAACACGCTCGACGACGCGGGCGCCGTCCTGGAGTCCGAGTTCGGCGCCAGACTCTTCGAAGCCGTCGAGCGGGACGGCTGGCCCGACATCATCAGCCTCTCCGCGGGCACCTCCAACGGCGGCACCGACGGCCTGCTCGGCGTGGACGCCTTCATGCGCGAACTGCGCGAGCAGCGCACGCTGCTGGTCGCGGCGGCCGGCAACAACGCCAGCGCCACCCCCTTCTGGCCCGCCGCCTACGCCTCGCTGCCCGGCTACGAGGACACCGTGCTGTCCGTCGGCGCGCTGCGCGGCGACGGCGAGTTCGGCGCCTGCTTCACCAACCACGGCTCCTGGGTACGGGCGTACGCGCCCGGCGAGCGGCTCACCAGCGCGCTCACCGGCTTCGACCGGCCCGTGCCCTACGTCTACCAGCACTCCACGTACGACTCCTGCCGGTTCGGCTTCGGTTACGCCTGCACCTGCCAGTACCCGCGCCACACCGGCGTGCTGAGCGAGGCGCGGCAGACCACCCCGGGCACGGCGGACCGGGTCGCGTTCGAGGGGTTCGCGCAGTGGAGCGGGACCTCGTTCGCCACCCCGGTCGCCGCCGGACTGGTCGCCGCCCACATGACCGCGCACAAGGAGCGCGACCCGCGCGTGGCACGCAGGCAGTTGCTCGAAGCAGGCACCGACTACGCCGAAGTACGCGGGGCGCACGTACCGGCGCTGAGGCCGCCCACCTGGCGCCCGGTCCCCGTCGTACGACAGGTTCCCGGCGCATGAGGAGCGGATGCGTCCCCTCCGCGGCGTACGATGACGTGCCGTACACGAGGGGTGGGACCGTGGACCGAGCAGAGGTCGGGGTGCTGGTCCAGTCCGCCGTCGACGGCGACGCGGCGGCCTGGAAGGCGCTCGTGGAAGGGCTGAGTCCGCTGGTGTGGTCCGTCGTGCGCGCGCACCGGCTCTCCGACGCCGACGGCTCGGAGGTCTACCAGACCGTGTGGTTCCGCTTCGCCCAGCACCTCGGCCGCATCCGCGAGCCGGAGAAGGCGGGGTCCTGGCTGGCGAGCACGGCGCGGCACGAGTGCCTGAAGGTGATCAAGGGGCTGACCAGGCTGATGCCGACGGACGACCCGCAGGTCCTGGACCGGGTCAGCGAGGACCGTACGCCCGAGCAGTCGCTGCTCGACTCGGAGGAGGCGGCCGCGCAGGCCGAGCGGATCCGGCGGCTGTGGCAGGAGTTCGAGCAACTGGGCGACCGCTGCCGCCAGTTGCTGCGCGTCCTGATGGCCTCGCCGCCGCCCAGCTATCTGGAGGTGTCGGCCTCCCTCGGCATCGCGGTGGGCAGCATCGGGCCGCTGCGCCAGCGGTGTCTGCGCAGGCTGCGGGCGCGGCTCGACGCACGAGGGGTGGTGTGAGCGGTATGCACGAGGACGACTTCGGCAGTGGGCTCCTGGAGGAGGAACTGCGCCAGGCCGCCGCCATCCTCGACCCCGTTCCCGCCGGGCTGCGGCAACGGGCGATCGACGCCTACGCGTTGCACGACCTCCAGGCCCGCGTCGCCGAGCTGACCTTCGACTCCCTGGTCGACGCCGTCCCGGTCCGGGGTACGGCCGAGCCGCCCCGGATGCTGACCTTCCGCGCGGGCGGACTGACCGTGGACGTCGAAGTCGGCGAGGACGGGCTGCTGGGGCAGTTGCTGCCCCCGCAGCCGGCGCGCGTCGAGGTGCTCGGCGGCCCGCGGAGCGCGGTCCCGGTCGTGGCGGACGCCCTCGGCCGCTTCACGAGCGCGGCGCGGCCCAGGGGCCCGTTCGCCCTGCGGCTGCGGACCGGCGGGGACGTGATCGTCACACAGTGGCTGCGGTCCTGACCAGGCCGGTCCCGGCGTCAGGCGCCGTCCACCAGGGCGGCCAGGGCCGAGGCCAGCCGGGACAGGCCCGGTTCGACGGCGGGTCCGCCGGGGCCGGTCGTGTAGGTGTCCCGCCGGATCTCCACCATCAGCGCGCCGACCCGCCGGTCCGTGCCGTAGAACTCGAGCGGCACGTACGCACCGCTGAACGGGCTGTCCAGCCCCGTCTCCCCGCACCGCGCGAACACCGTCCGGGCCAGCTCCGCCAGCGCGGGCGGGGTGTGGAAGGCGTCGGTGCCCACGCAGACCGGCGGGCGGGGCCCCGCTCCGTGCAGTTCGTAGGGCAGCGCCTCGGCGGGGTAGGAGTGCACGTCGATCACGACGGCGCGGCCGGTCGCGGCCAGCCGGCCGGCCACCGCCGCCGTCATGGCGCGGGCGTACGGCCGGAAGTACCGCTCGAGGAGCGGCTCCGGGTCGCCGCCGTCGGGCCGCAGCACGGCCCGGTGCGTGGTCCGGGTGTAGACCGCGCCCATCCCGACGGCCGTCATCTCCTCCCGCTCGTCCGGGAACCGCTCCGGGTCGACGACCAGCCGCGACAGCCGGTTGACGAACCGCCAGGGCGTCAGCCCGGCCAGCCGGGCCGCGGCCTCGGCGAGTTCGGCCGTGTGCGCGTCGGTGATGTGGTCCAGTTCCCGTTCCAGCGCGGCGTCGTCCAGGACGATCCCCGCCCGCACGGACGGCGGTATCTCCCGCGCGGAGTGCGGCACGTGCAGGATCACGGGCGAGTCCTCGGCACCGGGCAGGAGTTCGAACGACGGCAGGGGGCGGGACACGGGCGGCTCCGGGGGTGTGGGCGGCGGGCGGGGCGGTGTTCGGGTCCCGGCACGGCTCCGCCCCGGCCGGGCGGTGCCGGCCGGGGCGGGCGCTGTCAGCGGGACGGCTCTTCGGCCGTGCGCGTCAGCTCAGGGACGCGAGGGCCTCGTTCCAGGTGGCCGACGGCCGCATGACCGCGTCCGCCTTGGCCTTCTCCGGCTGGTAGTAGCCGCCGATGTCGGCGGGGGAGCCCTGGACGGCGACCAGCTCGTCGACGATGGCCTGCTCGTTCGCGGTGAGCGTCTCGGCGAGCGGCGTGAACGCCTTGGCCAGGTCGGCGTCGTCGGTCTGCCGGGCCAGCTCCTGCGCCCAGTACAGGGAGAGGTAGAAGTGGCTGCCGCGGTTGTCGATGCCGCCCACCCGGCGGGTCGGGGACTTGTCCTCGTTGAGGAAGGTCGCCGTGGCCCGGTCGAGGGTGTCGGCGAGGACCTTGGCGCGGGTGTTGCCGGTGGCCGCCGCGTACTGCTCGAAGGCGGGGACCAGCGCGAAGAACTCACCGAGGGAGTCCCAGCGCAGGTAGTTCTCCTTGACCAGCTGCTGGACGTGCTTCGGCGCGGAGCCGCCGGCGCCGGTCTCGAACAGACCGCCGCCCGCCATCAGCGGGACGACCGAGAGCATCTTGGCGCTGGTGCCCAGCTCCAGGATGGGGAAGAGGTCGGTGAGGTAGTCGCGCAGCACGTTGCCGGTGACCGAGATGGTGTTCTGGCCCCGGCGGATGCGCTCCACCGACAGCTTCGTCGCCTCGACCGGGGCGAGGATCCTGATGTCCAGGCCCTCGGTGTCGTGCTCCGGCAGGTACTGCTTGACCTTGGCGATCAGGTTGGCGTCGTGGGCGCGGGTCTCGTCCAGCCAGAACACGGCCGGGTCGCCGGTGGCGCGGGCGCGGGTGACGGCGAGCTTGACCCAGTCCTTGATCGGCGCGTCCTTGGTCTGGCAGGCGCGGAAGATGTCGCCGGCCGAGACCGCCTGCTCGATCACGACGTTGCCGGCCTGGTCGACGAGGCGGACCGTGCCGGTGACCGGGATCTCGAAGGTCTTGTCGTGGCTGCCGTACTCCTCGGCCTTCTGCGCCATGAGGCCGACGTTGGGGACGGAGCCCATGGCCGCCGGGTCGTAGGCGCCGTGGGCGCGGCAGTCGTCGATCACGGCCTGGTAGACGCCGGCGTACGAGGAGTCCGGCAGTACCGCGAGGGTGTCGGCCTCCTGGCCGTCCGGGCCCCACATGTGGCCGGAGGTGCGGATCATGGCCGGCATGGAGGCGTCGACGATGACGTCGGACGGCACGTGCAGGTTGGTGATGCCCTTGTCGGAGTCGACCATGGCCAGCGCCGGGCCCTCGGCGAGCTCGGCGTCGAAGGAGGCCTTGATCTCGGCGCCCTCGGGCAGCGACTCGATGCCCTTGAGGATGCCGCCCAGACCGTCGTTCGGGGTCAGGCCGGCCGCGGCGAACACCTCGCCGTACTTCGCGAACGTCTTCGGGAAGAAGGCGCGCACCACGTGACCGAAGACGATCGGGTCGGAGACCTTCATCATCGTGGCCTTCAGGTGCACGGAGAAGAGGACCCCCTCCTCCTTGGCCCGGGCGACCTGGGCGGTCAGGAACTCGCGCAGGGCCGCGACGCGCATCACCGAGGCGTCGACGACCTCGCCCTCGATGACCGGCACGGACTCGCGCAGGACGGTGGTGGAGCCGTCGTCGCCCTTGAGCTCGATGCGCAGCGAACCGGCCTCGGAGACGACCACGGACTTCTCCGTGGAACGGAAGTCGTCGACGCCCATCGTCGCCACGTTGGTCCGGGACTCGGGGCTCCAGGCGCCCATGCGGTGCGGGTGGGTCTTGGCGTAGTTCTTCACCGAGGCCGGGGCGCGGCGGTCGGAGTTGCCCTCGCGCAGCACCGGGTTCACCGCGGAGCCCTTGACCTTGTCGTAGCGGGCGCGGATCTCGCGCTCCTCGTCGGTCTTGGGGTCGTCCGGGTAGTCCGGCAGCGCGTAGCCCTTGCCCTGCAGCTCGGCGACGGCGGCCCTGAGCTGCGGGATCGACGCCGAGATGTTCGGCAGCTTGACGATGTTCGCCTCGGGCGTCTTGGCCAGCTCGCCCAGCTCGGCGAGCGCGTCCGCGATGCGCTGGTCCTCGTTCAGGTACTCGGGGAAGAGGGCGATGATGCGCCCGGCCAGCGAGATGTCGCGAGTCTCCACGTCGACACCCGCCTGCGAGGCGTACGCCTGGACCACCGGCAGGAACGAATGCGTCGCCAGGGCCGGGGCCTCGTCTGTGTAGGTGTAGATGATGGTCGAGTCAGTCACCGGGTGCTCCGCTCCACGTCTGCAACATTGCTCGACATCAAGATATCTCGTGACCACCGTCCGCTCGACAGGGGTCCGGCCACACTCGGGGACCGCCCCGGTGCGGTCCGGGCGCGACCGAGGCGGTCGGGCTTCCTGGGTGGGCGGCGACGACCCGATACCCGCGGTACGGAGTCCGCCTGCCGTCCTCGTACGGCCCGGCCGGAGCCGGCCGCCTGGCGGCCGGGGCGTGCGCGGGCCGGCGTGTCCTGGCCGGGCCGCCCGGTTCCGCGGTGGCCCGGCCACGGCGGCCGCGCCGTCTGCCGGTGCCGGCGGGCGGGAGGCGGCGCGGGGTGTTCCGCCCCGGCCGGTCGGCCGGCGTCCGGCGCGTGCTGCTCCGCCGGCGGCGTCAGCCGGTGGTGCCGGGGCTCGACGGTACGTCCTCGCCGCTGCGCTGGTGCGGGATCACCACCGAGCCCTGCTGGAGCGCGACCGTGCGGGTGGGGGCGGGGATGCGGATGCCCTCCTCGCGGTAGCGGCGGTGCAGGCGCTTGATGAACTCGTGCTTGACCCGGTACTGGTCGCTGAACTCGCCGACGCCCAGGATCACCGTGAAGCCGATGCGGGAGTCGCCGAAGGTGTGGAAGCGGATGGCGGGCTCGTGGTCCGGGAGGGCGCCGGTGATCTCGTTCATCGTCTCGGCGATGACCTCCGTGGTCACACGCTCGACGTGGTCGAGGTCGCTGTCGTAGCTCACGCCCACCTGCACCAGGACGGTCAACTCCTGCTCGGGACGGGTGTAGTTGGTCATGTTGGTCTTCGCCAGCTGCCCGTTGGGGACGACGACCAGGTTGTTGGAGAGCTGGCGGACCGTCGTCTGGCGCCAGTTGATGTCGACGACGTAGCCCTCCTCACCGCTGCTGAGCCGGATGTAGTCGCCGGGCTGCACGGTCTTGGAGGCGAGGATGTGGATGCCCGCGAAGAGGTTGGCGAGGGTGTCCTGCAGGGCCAGGGCGACCGCCAGACCGCCCACGCCGAGGGCGGTGAGCAGGGGCGCTATCGAGATCCCCAGCGTCTGCAGCACCACCAGGAAGCCGATCGCCAGGACCAGCACCCGGGTGATGTTGACGAAGATGGTGGCCGAACCGGCGACACCGGAGCGGGACTGGGTCACGCTCTGCACCAGCCCGGCGATCACCCGGGCCGCCGACAGGGTCACCACGAAGATGAGCAGCACCTGCAGGCACTGGTTGGTGTGGTGCTGGACGGACCGGGTCAGCGGCAGCAGGGCCCCCGCGCCGGCCGCGCCGGCCGCGATCGCCGCCCACGGCACCACCGTGCGCAGCGCGTCCACGATCACGTCGTCGCCGGTCCAGCGGGTGCGCTTGGCGTGCTTCGCCAGCCAGCGCAGCAGGGTGCGGGAGCAGAAGGCCACCAGCAGGCCCGCCGCCAGGACGATGCCCGCGAGGATCAGGTCGTCCAGGGTCAGCGCGCGGTTCACCGGTCACCTCCGGGGCGGGAAGCTGCGGCGAACGGCGTCGCCGGCGGCCCAGTGTGAAGAATCGTCACGTAGTCACCTGCTCGTTTCCGGGATGTGCGGCCGCGCCGGACGACGGGACGTCGACGGCCGGCGCGGCTCTTCATCCTGCCGTACGGAGAAGGGCAGTTCGCACGGGTGCGGCCCCTCAGCGCGAGAAGGAGCCGTGTCGTCCCTCACCCCCGGCGAACCGGGCCGCTCCCCGAAGCGCCTCGGTCAGCACGCCCGCCCCGTGCCGGAGTTCACCGCGCAGCGCGCTCTCCTCGTCCATCCCCTCCTGCTCCAGGGCGGACGCCAGGTCGGCGCGCAGGCAGTTCTGCGGGAAGCGGGCGAGCGACGCCGCCAGTTCCTCCGCCTCCGCGCGGGCCCGCCCGGTCGGCACGAGACGGTTGGCCAGGCCCATGTCGAGGGCCTCGCGGGCCGGTACCGGGCGGCTGGTGAGGGGCATGTCCAGGGCGCGGCCCGTGCCGATCAGCCGGGGCAGCCGTACCGTGCCGCCGTCGACGAGCGGGACGCCCCAGCGGCGGCAGGACACGCCGAAGACGGCGTCCTCCTCGACGACCCGGAGATCGCACCACAGGGCGAGCTCGAGGCCTCCGGCGACGGCGTGTCCGGCGACCGCGGCGATCACCGGCTTGGACAGCCGCGGCCTGGTCGGGCCCATCGGGCCGTCCCCGTCCTCGGCGACCCGGTTGCCCCGCTCGGTACCCATTGCCTTCAGGTCCGCACCCGCGCAGAAGGTGCCGCCCTCGCCCCGCAGCACCGCGACCCGCGCCGCGCCTCGTCGTCGGCCTCGAACGCGCGGAACGCCGCCGCGAGCGCGGCCGCGGTGGGGCCGTCGACGGCGTTGCGGACCTGCGGGCGGGAGAGGACGACGGCGGTGACGTGTGCTGCGCGTCCGACTCCGACCGGCACGGACAAGACTCCTTCACCGACCCGGGTGCACCGGCCGCCCGGCATGCCCGGTCCCGTCCCTCAGATCACCTTCAGCCGCACCAGCGCCCCCAGCGTCAGCGCGCCGGGCACCAGCGGCACCCACACCGTGATGATCCGGTAGGCGAGGACCACCGCCGTGGCGACGGCGGCCGGGCCGCCCATCGCGACCAGGGCCACGATCAGCGCCGCCTCCACGGAACCGAGCCCGCCCGGCGTCGGCACCAGCGCCACCGCGGCCGTCGCCGCCAGATAGGCCAGCGCCGTGTGCGCGGCGGGCACCGGCAGCCCCAGCGACTGCCCCACCGCGGCCAGCCCGGCCGCCTGGAGCGCGGGGAACGCCAGCGATCCGCCCCACAGGGCCAGCGCCCGGGCCGGGCGGGCGTGCACCGACCGCGCCTCGCCGAGCGCGGTCCGCAGGAAGGAGCTCACGGCCGTGCGCAGCCGCCGTACGCACAGCAGCGCGGCCAGCGCCGGCAGCAGCACGGCACCGGCGCCCAGCAGCAGCGGGGTGAGCGTCCCGGCGGGCAGCAGGCTGCCGAGCCGCAGCGCGTCCGGGAAGGCGAGCAGCAGCGCGGTCAGCAGGACCAGCCGGCCGACGCACTCCGCGAGCAGGTACAGCGCGAGAGCCGCCGAGGAGCGGGCGAGCGGCACCCCGCACCCGGTCATGAAACGCAGGTTGACGGCGCTCGCGCCGAGCCCGGTCGGCAGCAGGTGGTTGGCCGCCCCGGCCGCGAACTGGGTGGCCAGCAGCCGCCGTCTGGGCAGCGGCTGTACGACGGCGCCCTGCCGGGTGAAGGCGGCCGCGACCCAGGTCAGACAGGTGGCGCCGGCCGCGGCCAGCAGCCACGGCCAGGACGCCGTGCGCAGCTGGCCCAAGCCGGCGGCGAGCACGGAGCGGTGCCGCACCGCGGCCACGGTGACGAGCAGGAGCGGGACCAGGCACAGGACCTGGCGGACGGGGACGCTTCGGGGGAGTCGTCCCGGGCGGAGTTCGGGGAGTTGTACCGCTGTCACATCTGGAGAGGTTCTCCGCGCCGCGCCAACGGCGGGTGGCGGATGCGGGACCGGCGGCTTACGGACCGGAAGCGGGTGAGGGCAGAGGTGCGGGGTAGGGCAGAGGTGCGGGGAAGGGGTCATCGGGTCCTTCGCGCGGGGGGACGGCGGACGGGCATTGACCTCAACGAGGCTTGAGGTTCTACGTTCTCTCCCATGAGCATGGAGACCACAGCGTGGACACAGCTGCACAGCGTGATGAACGCGCAGGCGGAGCGCCGCCCCTTCGACCGCGGGACCCTGCGGCGCATCGCCGCCTTCGCCCGCCCGCACCGCCGCCGCATCGGCTGGTTCGTGCTGCTCGGGGTGGTGACCGCGCTGCTCGCCGTCGCGACCCCCGTGCTCGCCGGCCACGTCGTCGACGCGATCGTGTCGCACGGCGACGAGGGCACGGTCGTACGCCTGGCCGTGCTGATCGCGCTGATCGCCGTCGCCGAGGCCGCCCTCGGGATCCTCGGCAGACGGCTCTCGGCGACGCTCGGAGAAGCGCTCATCCTCGATCTGAGAACGGCTGTGTTCGATCATGTGCAGCGCATGCCGGTCGCGTTCTTCACACGTACTCGTACGGGAGCGCTCGTCTCCCGACTCAACAACGACGTCATCGGCGCCCAGCGCGCCTTCAGCAACACCCTGTCCGGTGTGGTCAGCAACATCGTCACGCTGCTGCTCACCCTCGCCGTCATGCTCACCCTGTCCTGGCAGATCACCCTGCTGGCGCTGGTGCTGCTGCCTGTGTTCGTGGTGCCCGCCCGCCGCATGGGCAGCCGGATGGCCCGGATGCAGCGGGAGGCGGCCGCCCTCAACGCGGCGATGGGCACCCGGATGACCGAGAGGTTCTCCGCCCCCGGCGCCACCCTGGTCAAGCTGTTCGGCCGCCCGGAGGAGGAGTCGGCCGAGTTCACGGCCCGCGCAGCCCGGGTGCGGGACATCGGCGTCCGTACGGCGACCGCCCAGTCGGCCTTCATCACCGCCCTGACCCTGGTGTCCTCCCTGGCCCTCGCCCTGGTCTACGGCCTCGGCGGCTGGTTCGCGCTGCGCGGCCACCTGGAGCCCGGCGCGGTCGTGTCGCTGGCGCTGCTGCTGACCCGGCTGTACGCCCCGCTCACCGCGCTCGCCGGGGCCCGCGTCGAAGTGATGTCCGCCCTCGTCAGCTTCGAGCGGGTCTTCGAGGTGCTGGACCTCGAGCCGCTCATCCAGGAGAAGCCGGACGCCCGCGAGGTGCCCGCGGGGCCGGTGGCGGTCGAGTTCGACGGCGTCCGGTTCGGCTACCCGTCCGCCGACAAGGTCTCCCTCGCCTCCCTGGAGGAGGTCGCCGCTCTCGACGGCCGCGGCGGCAGCGAGGTCCTGCACGGCGTCACCTTCCGCGCCGAACCCGGTCAGACCGTCGCCCTCGTCGGCTCCTCCGGTGCCGGCAAGTCGACCATCGCCCAGCTGCTGCCCCGGCTGTACGACGTCGACGAGGGCGCCGTCCGGGTCGGCGGCGTCGACGTACGGGACCTGACCGCGGCCTCCCTGCGGGCCACCCTCGGCATGGTCACCCAGGACGGCCACCTCTTCCACGACTCCGTCCGCGCCAACCTGCTGCTGGCCCGCCCCGGGGCGAGCGACGGGGAGCTGTGGGACGCGCTCGGCCGGGCCCGCCTCGACGACGTCGTACGGTCCCTGCCCGACGGCCTGGACACCGTGGTCGGCGAGCGCGGCTACCGCCTCTCCGGCGGCGAGCGGCAGCGGATGACCATCGCCCGGCTGCTGCTGGCCCAACAGCGCGTCGTCATCCTCGACGAGGCCACCGCCCACCTGGACAACACCTCCGAGGCCGCGGTGCAGGAGGCCCTGACGGAGGCCCTCCGGGACCGCACCGCCCTGGTGATCGCCCACCGCCTGTCCACCGTCCGGGCCGCCGACCTGATCCTCGTCGTCGAGGCGGGCCGCATCGTGGAACGGGGCACGCACCACGAACTCCTGGCCGCCGGCGGACGCTACGCGCAGCTGTACCGCACCCAGTTCGGCAGGCGGGACACCGGCACCGCGACGGCCGCCACGAACGGGACCGAGGCGGCCACCGGGCTTGCGGCCGGGGCGTGAGCCGGGGCCGGCACCACGCACCACCGCGTGGCGGTGCCCGTGTGGGCGCCGCCCGCCTCGGACACCGCGGACGTCACCGGCCGGCTGACGAGGTCCGGCGGGTCCACTCCGGCCGGCTGACCCGGCCCGGGCGTCCCCGGGGTGCCGGAACGTGTCAGCTGCCGCAGCCTGGATATGTGGGCAACCACGGCAGCACGGCGCCTCCGGAAGGTCATTCACGTGATGGGCAGCGACACGTACCACGAGAAACAGGGCGAGAGCCACGGCGAGACCCCCGACGCCGGTGCGGGGCCGGCGCACCCGGACCCGTACCGCTCGGAGGTCACCCTCCGCATCAACGGAAAACCCCACACCCTCCTCGTCGACCACCGGCGCGCCCTGCTCGACCTGCTGCGCGAGGACCTCGGCCTCACCGGCGCCAAGAAGGGCTGCGACCACGGTCAGTGCGGGGCCTGCACGGTCCTGGTCGACGGCCGCCGGGCCAACGGCTGCCTGCTGCTCGCGGTGACCCTCGACGGCAGCGAGGTCACCACCGTCGAGGGCCTCACCGGCGACGGCGAGGAACCGCACCCCCTGCAGCGGGCCTTCCTGGACCGCGACGCCTTCCAGTGCGGCTACTGCACCCCGGGCCAGCTCTGCTCCGCCGTGGGCGCCCTGGCCGAGGCCGCCGCCGGCCACCCCTCGCACGTCACCGACCCGGCGGCCCCGTCCGGCCGGCCCGTGCCGCTGGACCGCGCCGAGATCCGCGAGCGGCTCAGCGGCAACCTCTGCCGCTGCGGGGCGTACCCGCGCATCGTCGACGCCGTGGAGGACGTGAACCGGTGAAACCCTTCGCCTACGTACGGGCCCGCAGCGCCGAGGAGGCGGTCGAGGCGTACGCCGCGCACCCCGGCGCCCAGTACCTCGGCGGCGGCACCAACCTCGTCGACCTGATGAAGCTGGGCGTGGCCCGGCCTGCCGCCCTCGTCGACGTCGGCCGCCTGCCCCTGGACACGGTGGAGGAGCTCGACGACGGCTCGCTGCGCGTCGGCGCCACGGTCCGCAACAGCGACCTCGCCGCCCACCCGCTGGTCCGCGACCGCTACCCCGCCCTGTCCCAGGCCGTGCTCGCGGGCGCCTCCGGCCAGCTGCGCAACACCGCCACCACCGGCGGCAACCTGCTCCAGCGCACCCGCTGCCCCTACTTCCAGGACCTCTCCAAGCCGTGCAACAAACGCGACCCCGGCACCGGCTGCGGCGCCCGTGACGGCGTGCACCGCGACCACGCCGTCCTCGGCCACTCGGCGCACTGCATCGCCACGCACCCCTCCGACATGGCCGTCGCCCTGGCCGCCCTCGACGCCCGCGTCGAGCTGTACGGCACCGAGGGCACCCGGAGCGTGCCGGTGGCCGGCTTCCACCGGCTGCCCGGCGACCACCCGGAGCAGGACACCGAGATCCGGCCCGGCGAACTGATCACCGCCGTCGTGCTCCCGGCCGCCACCGCGGGCGTGCCGTCCGCCTACCGCAAGGCCCGCGACCGCGCCTCGTACGCCTTCGCGCTCGCCTCCGTCGCCGTGCTGCTGCGGGTGGCCGACGGCACGGTCACCCAGGTCGCCCTGGCCTTCGGCGGACTGGCGCACCGGCCGTGGCGGGCCCGGCTCGCGGAGGAGGCCCTGCTGGGCGCGGCCGCCACCCCGCCCGCCTTCGAGGGCGCCGTCGACCTCGAACTCGACGCCGCCGAGCCCCTGCGCGACAACGCCTACAAGGTGCCCCTCGCCCACAACCTCGCCCTGGACGTCCTGACCCGGCTCGCGCCGACCCCCGTGAGGAGCTGAACCGGTATGCCGCAGGAGGACACCATGGCCCGCACCGGCCCCGCCCTGGGCGCCCCGGCCGAGCGCAGGGAAGGCCGCGACAAGGTCACCGGCCGGGCTCGCTACGCCGCCGAGTACCCCTTGCCGGGCCGCGCCCACGCCTGGCCCGTGCCCGCCACGGTCGCCCGCGGCCGGGTCACCGCGATCGACACGGCCGCCGCCCGCGAGGTCCCCGGCGTGCTGGACGTGCTCACCCACGAGAACGCCCCCCGGATCGCCGAACCGGAGGACGCCACCCTCGCCGTACTGCAGAACCCCCGGGTGCCGCACCGCGGCTGGTTCGTCGCCCTGGTCGTCGCCGACACCCTCGAGGCGGCCCGCGCCGGCGCCCGGGCCGTGCTGGTCACGTACGACACCGAGGAGCACGACGTCACGCTCCGGCCGGACCACCCGGGTGCCTACGAACCCCAGGAGGCCAACGGCGGCCACCCCGGCCGCACCGAACACGGCCACCCGGACGGCGCCTTCGCCGCCGCGCCCGTCCGCGTCGACACCGAGTACCGGGTGCCGCCCCTGCACAACCACCCCATGGAGCCGCACGCCAGCACCGCACACTGGGACCGGGCCCGCGACCGGCTCACCGTGTACGCCTCCAGTCAGGGCGGCAGCACCGTCCGCTCCGTGCTCGCCGGGCTGTTCGGCCTGCCCGAGGACCATGTCACCGTCGTCGCCGAACACGTCGGCGGCGGCTTCGGCTCCAAGGGCACCCCGCGCCCCGACGTCGTCCTCGCCACGATGGCCGCACGCCACACCGGCCGGGCGGTCACCGTCAGCCTGCCGCGCGGGTACCTCGCCGCCGTCGTCGGCCATCGCGCCCCCACCGTGCACCGGCTGCGGCTCGGAGCCACCGCGGACGGCCGCCTGACCACCGTCGAGCACGAGGTGACCACCCACACCTCCCGCGTCCGGGAGTTCGTCGAGCAGGCGGCGGTCCCGGCGCGGGTCATGTACGCCGCCCCGCACCTGCGCACCGTCCACCGGGTCGTCCCGCTGGACGTGCCCAGCCCGTCCTGGATGCGTGCCCCCGGCGAGGCGCCCGGCATGTACGCCCTGGAGTCCGCGATGGACGAACTCGCCTGCGCGGTCGGCGAGGACCCGGTGGAGCTGCGGATCCTCAACGAGCCCGACAGCGAGCCCGGCAGCGGCAGGCCGTTCAGCAGCCGGCACCTCGTGGAGTGCCTGCGCGAGGGCGCCCGCCGCTTCGACTGGGCGCACCACGCCCCGCGCCCCCACGCCCGCTCGGAGGGACTCCTGCTGGTCGGCACCGGCGTGGCCGCGGCGACCTACCCCGTCCTGGTGTCACCGTCCACCGCGGCGGCCCACGCGCTGCCGGACGGCACCTTCCTGGTGCGGGTGAACGCCACCGACATCGGCACCGGCGCCCGTACCGTGCTCGCGCAGGTGGCGGCGGACGCGCTCGGCGTACCGCTGGAGCGGGTGCGCACCGAGATCGGCAGCAGCGACCTGCCGGCCGCGCCGCTGGCCGGCGGGTCCTCCGGCACCGCCTCCTGGGGCTGGGCGGTGCACGCCGCGTGCGTCCGGCTCGCCGGCCGGCTGGCCGGTCACACCGGGCCGCTGCCCGCCACCGGCCTCGTCGAACGGGCGGACACCACCGGCCGCGCCGACGCGGACCGCGGGTACGCGCGCCACGCCTTCGGCGCCCACTTCGCCGAGGTCACCGTCGACACCGTCACGGGCGAGGTCCGGGTGCGCCGGCTGCTCGGCGTGTACGCGGCCGGACGGATCCTCAACGCCCGTACCGCGCGTTCCCAGTTCGTCGGCGCCATGACCATGGGGCTCGGCATGGCGCTCACCGAGGGCAGCACCATGGACGCCGCCTTCGGCGACTTCACCGAGTCCGACCTCGCCTCCTACCACGTGCCCGCGCACGCCGACGTCCCCGACATCGAGGCGCACTGGATCGAGGAGGACGACCCGCACCTCAACCCGATGGGCAGCAAGGGCATCGGCGAGATCGGCATCGTCGGCACCGCCGCGGCCATCGGCAACGCCGTCCACCACGCCACCGGCATCCGCTTCCGCGAACTCCCGCTCACCCCTGACCGGGTCCTCGCCGGTCTGGCCTGAACAGCACGCCCGCCCCGCGGGCCCGCTCCCGCGCGGGCATCCTGACCCCCGGGGCGTGCGGCGCGCCCACGGCTGGGAGGAATGAGGCCCATGGGACCCCTCGACGGAAAGACCGCGCTGATCACCGGGGCGGGCACCGGCATCGGCCGGGCCTCGGCGCTGCTGCTGGCCGGGGCGGGGGCGACGGTGGTCCTCGTCGGACGCCGGCCGCACGTCCTCGAGGAGGTGGCCACGGCCGTCGAGGACGCCGGCGGCACGGCCTTCACCCGCCCCACGCACGTCGAGAACGCCGGGGAGGTACGGGAACTCGTCACGTGGACGCGGGAGACGGCGGGCCCCGTCGACGTCCTGGTGAACAACGCGGGCGGCGCGAGCAGGGTGCGCGATGTCCGCTGGATCGGCGAGGCGGAGTGGAACGCCGTCATGGGCGTCAACCTCACCGCGGTCTATCTGCTCACCCAGGCCGTCCTGCCGGACATGCTGGCGCACGGCGGCGGCACGGTCATCACGGTCTCCTCGCTGGCCGCGGTGCGGCCCACCCTGCTCGGCGGCGCCCCGTACGGCGCGGCGAAGGCGGGCGTGCGCAACTTCATGACGTACCTGCGCCACACCTTCCGCAACGACGGGATCCGCGCCACCTGCATCCTGCCCGGCGAAGTGAACACGCCGATCCTGGACGACCGCGCCGTCCCGCCGGGCCAGGAGGCACGGGCCGCGATGGTGCAGCCGCAGGACGTGGCGCGAGCCGTCCTGCTGTGCGCCACGCTCCCGCCGCGGACGGTCGTCGAGGAACTGGTGATCGCGCCGACCCTGGTGCGGGACACGTCCGCCGAGGCCGAGGCGAGCCGCTGGATCGGTGCCCCGCAGGACGCCCGCGAAGAGCGGTGAATCCGGGGCGCCGGCCGGGCGAGGAGCGCCGGGGCGGCACCCTCCTCGCCCGGCCGGACCGAGCCCCCGCCGCCGGACGCCCTCGCCCCGCTCACGCCCGGGCGTGAGCGGCCAGGTCCAGGGCGATGTCGGTGATCATGTCCTCCTGGCCGCCGACCATGCCCCGCCGCCCGGCCTCGACGAGGATGCCGCGGGTGTCCAGGCCGTAGCGGGCGGCGGCGGCCTCGGCGTGCCGCAGGAAGCTGGAATAGACACCCGCGTACCCCAGGCTGAGGGTCTCGCGGTCGACCCGCACCTCGCGGTCCTGCAGCGGCCGTACGAGGTCGTCGGCGGCGTCCATCAGGGGGAACAGGTCGCAGCCGTGCTCCCAGCCCATCAGGTCGGCGACCGCGACGAACGCCTCCAGGGGGCAGTTGCCGGCGCCCGCGCCCTGCCCGGCGAGCGAGGCGTCGACGCGGCTCACGCCGTTCTCCACGGCGACCACGGTGTTGGCCACGCCCAGGGCGAGGTTGTGGTGGGCGTGGATGCCCAGTTCGGTGGCCGGGTCCAGGACGTCGCGGTAGGCGCGGAAGCGGTCGCGCACGCCGTCCATGGTGAGCCGGCCGCCGGAGTCGGTGACGTACACGCAGTGGGCGCCGTAGGACTCCATCAGCTTGGCCTGGCGGGCCAGTTCGGCCGGCTCCGCCATGTGGGACATCATCAGGAACCCGGCGACGTCCATGCCCAGCTCGCGGGCGGCCGCGATGTGCTGGGCGGAGATGTCGGCCTCGGTGCAGTGAGTGGCGACGCGCACCGAGCGGACACCCAGGGAGTGGGCCCGTCTGAGGTCGTGCAGCGTGCCGATGCCCGGCAGGAGCAGGGTGGTGGGCACGGCGTGCTGCGTGGCGTCCACGACCGCCTCGATCCACTCCCAGTCGGTGTGGGCGCCGACGCCGTAGTTGATGCTGGAGCCGGCCAGGCCGTCGCCGTGGGCGATCTCGATCGCGGCCACTCCGGCGGCGTCGAGGGCGGCGGCGATGGTGCGGGCCTGGCCGACGGTGTAGCGGTGGCGGACGGCGTGCATGCCGTCCCGCAGGGTGACGTCCTGGACGTACAGGCGGGTCATCGCGACGTCACCTCCGTGGTGAGGGGGGTTCCCCCGCTCGAGCGAAGCCGGGAGTGGGGGAGGGCGGCCATGCGTTCCGCGGTGCGCAGCGCGGCCGAGGTCATGATGTCGAGGTTCCCGGCGTAGGCCGGGAGGTAGTGGGCGGCGCCTTCCACCTCGAGGAAGACGGACACCTTCAGGGCCTCGCCCGCACCCGGGACGAGGGTGCGCAGGGGATCGTCGGCGCTCACCCGCTCGAACTGCACCTTCTGCTTGAGGCGGTAGCCGGGGACGTACTGCTGGACCCGGCCGACCATCTCCTCGACCGAGGCGGCGACCGCCTCGGTGGCGCAGTCGGAGACCAGGCAGTGCACGGTGTCGCGCATGACGAGCGGCGGCTCGGCCGGATTGAGGATGATGATCGCCTTGCCGCGTGCGGCACCGCCGACCCGCTCGATGGCGGACGAGGTGGTCTCGGTGAACTCGTCGATGTTGGCCCGGGTGCCGGGGCCGGCGGAGCGGGAGGCGATGGAGGCGACGATCTCGCCGTAGTGGACCGGAGTGACGGAGTTGACCGCCGCGACGACGGGGATGGTGGCCTGCCCGCCGCAGGTGACCATGTTGACGTTGGGCGCGTCGAGGTGGGCGTCGCCGTTGACGGGCGGGACGACGTAGGGACCGAGGGCGGCCGGGGTGAGGTCGATCAGCGTGCGGCCGAGCGGGCGCAGCACCTCGTCGTGGTGGCGGTGGGCCCCGGCCGACGTGGCGTCGAAGACGATCTCGACATCGGCGAACTCGTCCAGGGCGAGAAGGCCCTCGACGCCCTCGTGGGTCGTGGCGACCTTCAGGCGGCGGGCGCGGGCCAGCCCGTCGGAGGCCGGATCGATCCCGGCCATCGCCGCGATCTCCAGGGTCTCCGAGAGCCGGAGTATCTTGATCATCAGGTCGGTCCCGATGTTGCCGGAGCCGATGACGGCGGCCTTGGTGCTCACTGACGCGCTCCTTCCCCGGCGAAGACGACCCCCACGGAGCCCAGACCGGAGATCCGGGCCTCGAAGCCGTCTCCCGGTGCGGCGGCCGCCATCGGGCCGAGCGCACCGGTCAGCACCAGGTCGCCCGCGCGCAGCGGATCGCCCCGCTCGGCGAGTACGGAGGCCAGCCAGACGGCGGCGTTGAGGGGGCTGCCGAGGCAGTCGGCGCCGGTGCCCTCGGAGACGGTCTCGCCGTCCCGGGTCATGGTCATCGTCACTCTCCGCAGGTCGACGGCGGTGAGGGGCACGGGGGTCGCGCCCAGCACGTACAGGCCGCAGGAGGCGTTGTCCGCCACGGTGTCGACGAGGGCGATGTCCCACCCCTGGATCCGGCTGTCGACGATCTCCAGCGCGGGCAGCGCGAAGTCGACCGCGCGCAGCAGGTCCACGACCGTGCACTCCCGGTGCGGCAGGTCCCGCCCGAGGACGAGCGCCACCTCCGCCTCCACCTTGGGCTGCAGCAGCCGCCCGGCGGGCACCGCGCCGCCGTCCGGCACCGCCATGTCCGCGAACAGGGCACCGAAGTCCGGCCGGTCCACGCCGAGTTGGCGCTGTACGGCGTCGGAGGTCAGGCCGATCTTGCGGCCGACGATCCGGCGCCCGGCCTCCAGCCCGCGGCGCACGTTCAGCCGCTGCACGGCGTACGCGGTCTCCAGATCGCCGCCGCCGTCGAACAGTTCGCGCACCGGCGGGCAGGGGACGCCGGTGCGGGCGGCCTCGGCCAGCACATCGGCGGCCTTGACGACGGCCGGCGGGACGGCGTCCGGGTGGACGCCGCCGGGTGGGTTCGGCACGGGTTACCTCCGGGGAAGCGCGGACGAGCGGGTTGCCGTCGATGCCGTCGATACAGCCATCGATACAGCCATCGATACAGCCACCGATATAGACAGACAGGCGGTGAACCGACAAACTCTGTTCCGTGTCACGGAACGCAGCAGGCGGCAACATGCTGGAAAAGGCCGCATCCATCCTGGAATGTTTCACCCCGAGCGGCGGACCGTACCGTCTGTCGGAACTCTCGGAGCTCGCCGGTCTGCCGAAGCCGACGGTGCACCGGCTGGCCGCGGACCTCGTCCGGCTGGGCTGGCTGGAGCGCTCCGGCCCCCACTACCGCCTCGGTGCGAAGCTGTTCGAACTCGGTTCGCTGGTCCCGCACCGGCTCGGTCTGCGCGAGGCGGCCCTGCCGTTCCTCCAGGACCTGTTCGAAGCCACCCGCGAGACCGTCCACCTCGGGGTGCGCGAGGGCCGGGAGGTGGTCTACCTGGAACGCATCCATGGCCACGACGCCCTGCGCCTGCCCTCCCGCATCGGTGGCAGCCTGCCGCTGACCTGCACCGGCGTCGGCAAGGCCCTGCTGGCCTTCTCCGGTGCCGAGCTGACCGACGAGGTGCTGTCCCGGCCGCTGCCGAGTCTCACGCCCCACTCGATCACCGACCCGGACCGTCTGCGGACCGCTCTGGAGAAGATCCGGGTCTCCGGGCTGGCCTACGAGGAACAGGAGGCCGCCCCCGGTGTGAGCTGCATCGCGGCCCCCGTGTTCGCCGGCGGTACCACGGTGGCCGCGCTCTCGGTGGCCGTGCCGCGCCCGCGCTTCAGCCCCGCCCAGCTGGCCCCGGCGGTACGGACCGCGGCGCTGGGGCTGTCCCGTGTCCTGCGCGCGGGTGGCTGACCGGGGTCCGGGCGGCCCGCGTCACGGACGCCGTCCGCTGCCGCCGGTCCCCGGCCGGTGCGCGCCCGCGCCCGCGTCCGGGGAGACCGCGGGTGCCGTCCAGTCGCCGAGCAGGCGCAGCGCCTTCTGGGTGGCGGAGCCGGGTTCGGCGTTGTAGACGCACAGGGTCTGGTCGGGGCTGCCGGGCACCGGGAACGACTCGTAGGCGAAGGTGAGGTCCCCGACGTCCGGGTGGTGGTAGCGCTTGACGCCGTGGGTGCGGCGCAGGACCCGGTGGTCGTTCCACCAGCCGGAGAACTCGGTGCAGGACAAGGTGAGTTCGCCGACCAGATCGGCGAGGCGCCGGTCGTCGGGATGACGTCCGGCCTCGAAGCGGAGCATGGCGACGGTCTCCGCGGCCAGCTGCTCCCAGTCCGTGCAGCGCTCGCGTGCGCCGGGGTCGAGCAGCATCCAGCGGGCCAGCTGACGTCGGGGCGCGGGCAGCGCGTCGAAGTCCGTCAGGACGGCGCGGGCGAGCCGGTTGGCGGCCAGCACCTCGGTGCGGCGGCCGAGGACGAAGGCGGGCACCTGCTCCAGGGTCTGGAGCGTCAGGTGCAGCCCCGGCCGGACCCGCTGCGGGGCCTCGGGGGAGCGGCGCGCCGGCCGGGAGCGGGCGCAGAGGTCGGCGAGGTGCTCACGCTCGGTCTCGTCGAGGCGGAGGACGCGGGCGAGGGCGTCCAGTACGGCCGTCGAGGGGTGGGCGGACCGGCCCTGCTCGAGGCGGGTGTAGTACTCCGTGCTCACGCCCGCCAGCCGGGCCACCTCGTCGCGGCGCAGGCCCGGCACGCGGCGGGGCCGCCCGTCGTCGGGCAGTCCCACCTGGTCGGGCGTGATGCGTGCGCGGCGGCTGCGCAGGAAGTCGGCGATCTCGGCACTGCGGTCCATGTGTCCAGTGTGGGCGCCCGCCCGGGCCGTGGGTCCGCGAAGGTGGTCCTGCCGGTACCAGTCACGACGGGGCACGGCCGGCGGCCCCGGGTGCATCCCTGCGGTGTTTGCCTGGAGAAGAAGGTTCCGGAGGGGGTACCGGAACACTCGTACCGGGTAACCGATCAATGAAGGGCTGACGCTCATATGACTGCCAAGACTGTCCTGTCCTCCCTCGAGGGCCGTGTCGCCGTCGTCACGGGAGCCTCGGGTGGCCTCGGCGCGCACACCGCCGAGGTGCTCGCCTCCCGCGGCGCGAAGGTCGCGCTGCTGGCGCGCAGCACCGACAAGCTGGAGGACCTCGCGAAGAGGATCACCGCCGACGGGGGCACGGCCCTCGCCGTGACCTGCGACGTCACCGACCCGGAGGCGGTCGCACGGGCCGCCGCGCAGGTGCGCGCCGAGCTGGGCCGGCCCGACCTGGTCTTCAACAACGCCGGGATCATGCTGCCGGCCCCCGTGACCGAGCACCGCACGGACCAGTGGCAGCAGCAGGTGGACCTCAACGTCACCGCCGCGCTGACCACGCTGGACGTCTTCGTCGACGACCTGGTCGCGGCGGCTGCGGCCGGTGGCCCGGCCGACCTGATCAACACCTCCTCGATCGCCGCGCAGTACCTGTTCCCGACCTTCGCCGTCTACGGTGCGACCAAGGCGTTCGTCTCCCACCTCACCCGCCATCTGCGCACCGAGCTCGGCCCGAAGGACGTCCGGGTCAGCGCCCTCGAGCCGGGCATCGTCGGCACCGACCTGTGGGACAAGGTCACCGACCAGGGCGCCAAGGACTGGTACGCCGGGGCCCAGGGGGACATCGAGTTCCTGCGTCCGCAGGACATCGCTGAGATCGTCGCGTTCACGGCGGCGCTGCCCCGTCACGTGAACCTCCAGCAGGTCACCGTGATGCCCACCCGCCAGGGCTGACAGCCCGGGTCTGTCCGCGCAGGGGTAGGGAAGCAGTGGGCGTGGGAACACCGGCACGGTGTGCGGTGATGTCCACGCCGTCCAGCGTGATCCGGCCCGACGTGACCTCGTGCAGCCGGGGGACCAGCGCGGTGAGGGTGGTCTTGCCGCTGCCGG
>NZ_JBEXLP010000022.1:0-92330 GCF_040610035.1 Streptomyces sp. NPDC004542 | reverse complement strand
GAGGTAGCCGTGCAGCCGCCCGGCCTGCGCCGCCACCCCCGCGGCCCCGGCACCCCGCGCCGTCACCACCCACGGCACCACCGACGACCCCACCGACGCCACCACCGGCGCCACAGCCCCCGTATCCGGAACCTCCGTGACCGGGGCCTCCGCCTCCTCCTCGGCCGGCGGCTCCTCGACGATGACGTGCGCGTTCGTCCCGCTCAGCCCGAACGACGACACCCCGGCCCGGCGGGGCCGCCCGTCCTGCGGCGCGGGCCAGTCGCGTGACTCGGTCAGCAGGCGCACCGCGCCCGCGTTCCAGTCCACCTTCGTCGAAGGCTCGCCGGCGTACAGCGACTTGGGCATGACCCTGTTGCGCATGGCCATGACCGTCTTGATGATGCCCGCGACCCCGGCGGCGGCCTGCGTGTGGCCCATGTTCGACTTGACGGAGCCGAGCCAGAGGGGGCGGTCGGCGGGGCGGTCCTGGCCGTAGGTCTCCAGCAGGGCCTGGGCCTCGATCGGGTCGCCCAGTGCCGTGCCCGTGCCGTGGCCCTCAACGAGGTCGACGTCGGTGGTGGACAGGCGGGAGCCGGACAGGGCCTGCTTGATGACGCGCTGCTGGGAGGGGCCGTTGGGGGCGGTGAAACTGCTGGAGGCGCCGTCCTGGTTGATCGCGCTGCCCCGCACCACGGCCAGCACCGGATGGCCGTTGCGGCGGGCGTCGGACAGACGCTCCAGGAAGAGGACGCCGGCGCCCTCGGAGCAGCCCATGCCGTCGGCGGACTCGGAGAAGGACTTGCAACGGCCGTCCCTGGCGAGGCCGCCCTGGGTGCTGAAGTAGACGAACATCTCGGGGTTGGACATGACGGTGACCCCGCCGGCGAGGGCGAGGGTGCAGTCGCCGCGGCGCAGGGCCTGGGCGGCGAGGTGCAGGGCGACCAGGGAGGAGGAGCACGCCGTGTCGACGCTGAGCGCGGGGCCCTCGAGGCCGAGCGTGTAGGCGACGCGGCCGGAGACGAGGCTTCCGGCACTGGAGCTGCCCGCCTCCACGCCCTGGGCGTAGTCGTGGTACATGACGCCGGCGAAGACGCCGGTGCGGGTGCCCTTGAGGGACAGCGGGTCCACTCCGGCGCGTTCGACGGCTTCCCAGGCGGTTTCCAGCAGGAGCCGCTGCTGGGGGTCCATGGTCAGGGCCTCGTTCGGGCTGATGCCGAACAGGGCGGGGTCGAAGTCGGCTGCGTCGTGCAGGAATCCGCCCTCGCGCGCGTACGTCCTGCCCGCCCGGCCGGGCTCGGGGTCGTACACGTCGTCGTCCCAGCCGCGGTCGGCGGGAAACCCCGAGACCGCGTCGACGCCGTCGGTGACCAGTCGCCACAGGTCCTCCGGGGATGCGACGCCCCCGGGGTAGCGGCACGCCATGCCGACGATCGCCACCGACTCGTCGTCGGGCTTGCGTGCCGCCTCGTCCAGGCACCTGCGAGCGTCACGCAGCTCCGCGAGCGTGCGCTTGAGGTATTGAAGGAGCCGTTCCTCGTTGCTCACAGGTGGCCATCTCCTCTCGTGGGTGATCTGTCAGCCGGCCTTGCGGAACAGGTCGCTCTGCTCGCCGACGCGTGCGAACAGGTCACCGATCTGCGGGAACTGGGCGATGGCCTGTTCCCTGGTCAGTGGCGGCTTGCCGGGGCCGCGCAGGACGGCTGCCAGCAGGGCCGGTGACATCAGCCGGCTCTGCGGACCGCGCAGGGTGCTGACCTCGTAGACCGCGCGCAGCACGTTCTCGTCGGCGCATGCGGTGCGGGCGTAGCGGGCGCTCATGCTCTGCTGCATGGCCGCGCCGCGGACGGTGATGTTGGTCTCGACGCCGGGGAAGAACAGGTCGTTGGTGCTGGCCATGGTCCAGGGGCCGGCGCCGGCCTTGGCGATGTCGTCCTGGACGGCGCGGGACAGTCCGGGGCGCAGGCCGTGGGTCTTCAGCCGGGTGCGCAGGGCGAGGGCGCTGAAGGCGGCCATCGACATGCCGGTGGCGTAGTTGGGGCTGAGCACCATGACGGCGTCGCCGATGGCGAGGAAGCCGTCGGGGACGGGCAGCTTGTGCCAGTAGCGGCGGCGGTTGGCGAGGCCGCGGGAGCCGCGGACCTCGGTCAGCGGGCGTGCGGTGGCGATGAGATCGGCGACGACCGGATCGCGTACGTCGCGGGCGAATTCCAGGAAGCCCTCGTCGACGGTGGGCGGCTGGCCGCCCTTGGTGCCGATGAGGGAGACGATCCAGCGGCCGTCCTCCTGCGGCATGAACGCGGCGCCCTTGCCGGGCTGTCCGGTGCCGGGGACGGTCTGGATGAGGACGCCGGGGAAATCCTTGGGGGCTTCGACGGGGGCCTCGTACTCGCGGCCGGCGTAGGCGAGCCCGGCGTCGACGTACTCCTCCTTCACCTGGGGCAGGCCGAGGTCGGCGATCCACTGGGGTGACTTGGAGCGGCTGCCGGACGCGTCGACGATCAGGTCGCCGGTGATGACGGTCTCGAAGCGGTCGGCGCGTTCGACGCGGACGCCGGTCACCTTCTCGGCGGTGCCGGCCAGGCCGAGCGCCTTGGTGGACTCCAGGACGGTGACGGTGCCCTCGGACAGGACCTGGCTGCGGATGACGTGGTCGATGAGGGGCCGGCTGCAGGCCACGGTGTACGACTCGTCGGCGAAGGTACGGAACCAGCCCTCGGAGGAGAGGGTGAGGATGTCCCGGCCCATCCTGAGGGTGTGGGCGCCGGCCGCGGTGAGGCGGGCGAGCGTGCCGGGCAGAAGCTGGTCGATGGCCTCGGCGCCGCCGGCCATGAGCATGTGGTTCTGCCGCCCCTGCGGCAGGCCCTTGCGCTGGTCGGGCCCGTCGGGGTAGACGTCGCCCTCGATGACGGTGACCTTGTCCGCGTGCCGGCTGAGCACCCTCGCGGCGAGCAGGCCCGCCAGGCCGCCGCCTATCACCACTGCTTCGGTCATCGCACGCTGCCTGTCTGCGCGGTGCGGCGCTGGGCCTCCTGCTCCAGCGCCTTGAAGGTGGCCCGGGTGTCGCCCTGGAACGCCTTGGCCCAGAACAGGCGGAAGACGGGGGTGAAGGGGCCGTAGACCTCTACGCGGCGGCTGACGGTGACCTTGCCGGGGCCGTCCGCACGGTAGGTGTTGATGATCAGCATCTTGCCGCCGGGCATCGGGGACCGGGTCGTGTAGGAGCGCTTGTCCTCGACCTTGGTCACCTGGAAGGGGCCGCGCCGGCCGGAGACGATGCGAGAGAGCGTCCAGCCTTCGCTGCCCGGCTCGAACGGCCCGTCGAAGCCGCACTCGAGGACGTGCGGGTCCCAGGTGGCCCACGACGGTACGTCGGAGACCGTCTGCCAGACCGCGTCGAGTCCGGCGTCTATCGTGTCCGACTCTTCGAACGCATACATGTCGGAATACCTCTCAGTTCCAGTTCACGGACATTCGTGCGGCGTTCCGGCACGGGAGGGGTCCGGCGCAAGCGATTCTCGAGCGGCTTGCGCCCGGACGGCTCCGCGGTGCCTGGTGCGCCGTCGGGAAGTGCTCACCGAGTGCCGGTGGTTCAGCTCCCGGCCGCGGGTGCCGGATTCTGGAATTCCTCCATGTCCGTGCGGATGACGTAGTCGGACACGTCAACGACGGAGTTCTCGATGCGTTCCAGGGCGTTCTTGACCGGGGTGGCCAGACGTTCCCGCTTGGCGGTTTCCGCGGCTTCGCGGCGCTCGGCGAATTCCGGCATGACCTCGCGGGCGAAGAGTTCCAGGGACTCGCAGATGTGCTCGTGCTGGTTGGCGCCGAGCTGCACCTGGAAGATGATCTCGTCGACACCGGCCTCCTCCTGGATCCGGATCATGTCGGCGAGCTTCTGGGGGGTACCGATGCCGCGGCGGACCACCATGTCCATGCGGGCCGCGTTCTCCGGCGGCACCGGCGGCTTCTTGGCGAACTCCGTCTTCAGGTCGGTGGTGCCGGGGCGGTGGGCGCCCTGCACGTAGAAGTGCATGAAGGAGTTGACGTAGAAGTCGACGCCGCCGAGGGCACGCTCGTAGGCGGTCTCCTCGTCGGTGTGGCACAGGAACGGCAGGGCGACGGCGAAGTTGGCGTTGACGGCCTTGCCGACCGGGACGCACTCGTCGGACTCGATGATCCGGTAGTAGGCCGCGACGCGCTCCTTGGCCTCCTCGGGCGTCATGAAGGCGAAGGAGAGGGCGCCGACACCGTTGCGGGCGGCGGTCTCGACGGTCTCGGGGGAGCTACAGGCGACCCACAGCGGCGGGTGCGGCTTCTGCTTGGGCTTGGGCAGCACGTTGCGCGGCGGCATGTCGACCCACTTGCCCTGGTGCCCGGTGAAGGGGACCTCGGTGAACATGCGGGTGATGACGCCGATGGCCTCGCGCCACTGGTCGCGCTTGGTGGCCCGGTCGATGTTGAAGGCGCCGAGCTCGTGCTGGGTGCTGCCCTGTCCGGAGCCGAACTCCACGCGGCCGCCGGAGATCAGGTCCAGCATGGCGATGCGCTCGGCGACGCGGGCGGGGTGGTTGACGGCCGGCGGCAGGGTGACGATTCCGTGGGCGAGGCGGATGTTCTTCGTGCGGGCGGCGGCCGCGGCGAGGAACACCTCGGGCGCGGAGGAATGGGAGTACTCGTCGAGGAAGTGGTGTTCGGATGCCCAGACGGTGTCGAAGCCCAGCCGATCGGCGAGTTCGATCTGCTCCAGGGCTTCGTTGACCACCTTTTCCTCTCCGTCCTCGCTCCACGGGCGGGGATTCTGCAGGAGATAAATCAGGCCGAAGCGCATGCTCGCTCCTCATCGTCGACAGGAATGTCACCGCCGCCGAAAGCGCGGCTTCAACGGTTTTTCGCCGATCACTTCCTGGCAGAGGACTTCCCTGTGGAAGCAGGCTCGGCCACGGTATGAGGAAACAGTTCTCGACCGCTCCCCCTACAAGCCCCTTAGCGGCCCTGGAGACACCCCGTCGCGGTGGCCGTGCCGGACCGGCACGGGCGCGGAGCGGGCGGGGCCAGGGCCCACGACCCCTACGGCGGCCGGACCTCACCCCTAAGAGCTCCGGCCGGAACGGGCGCCCGGCTCGCGGTGGCCGCCCGTTCCGGCCGGAGCTCTAGCGGTGGGGTCCGGCGGGGAGCAGGGTGCAGGGCAGTTCGATCGTCGCCGAAGTGGGTCCGCCCGGAGGGCTGTTGACGGCGAGCACACCGTCGAAGGCGCCGAGCCTGCGTTCGATGCCGGCGAGGCCGGTGCCCTGCGCGGGGTCCGCGCCGCCCTTGCCGTCATCGGTCACAGTGATCCGCAACAGGCCGTCCTCGTACCGCATGTCGATCCAGACACGCTGCGCCTCGGCGTGCTTGGCCACGTTGGTCAGCATCTCCGACACCGCGAAGTAGGCGGCGGCCTCGACGGGCGCGGACATGCGTCCCATCGGCTCGACGGCGACCTCGGTGGTGAGGGGGATGCGCAGCGCGAGCGCGCGGACGGCGTCGCACAGGCCGCGTTCGGCGAGGACCGGCGGGTGGATGCCCCGCACGAGCCGGCGCAGCTCGTCGAGTGCCTCGGCGGAGGACTTACGGGTCTGCGCGAGCAGCTGCACCGCCTTGTCCGGGTCGGTGCGCATCAGGTGCTCGATGGTGCCGAGGCTCATGCCCATCGCCACCAGCCGGGCCTGCGCGCCGTCGTGCAGATCGCGTTCGATGCGCCGCAGTTCGGTCGCCGAGGCGTCCACGGCGTCCGCCCGGGACTCGGTGAGGTGCGCGACGCGCAGCTCCAGGGCGCGTTCCTGGTCCGGGGCGAGGAACGTCTTGGTGAGCAGGGCGTGAGCCCGCAGCACGGCGGGTGCCGAGCGCAGGCCGACGGCGATGAATCCAACGCCGAGGGCGGCCGCGGCCAGGGCGGTGAGCTGACTGTCCACGGGCACGAAGGCGTACCAGTAGCCGACGTCGCGCATGGGCCGCCACACTCCGGCCGCCAGGACGAATCCCCAGGCGCCGTAGCCGACGAGTGCCGCGCAGAGCATGCCCAGCAGGAAGCCGGCGGTCGGGTCGACGATGAGCCACAGCAGCTCACGCCAGGTCACCCGGTCCGTCAGCAGCCACTGGCAGCGCCGCAGCACCCCGGCCGGCCCGCCCCCGAACCGCGGCGCCCGCCGGTAGGGCGCGTCGATCTCCACGCCGCTGCCCGTCCGGGCCAGCCGCCGGCGCAGGCCCGCCTGGGCGCGGGTCGCCCGGACGAGCCAGGGTGTGGTGACGGCACCGATCCCCACGGCCAGCAACGCGATCGACACCACCGACAGACAGAACAACACGAGCGAACACCCCATGGCCAGCAACGCCAGCCCCGCCCCTCGCGCCGCAGCCACCAGTCCGGCCCGAACGCTCATGCCGCCTCCTTCGGATCGCGGTGTGCACTGTGGTCGGCGCGGGGCGGGCGGGCACACCGGACGACCGCCCGCCCCGCGATCACTTCCCCTGGGCCGTCGCCGGACCGGCCGGGGGCTGGACGGCCTTACCGGGCGTCGCCTCGGTGGGGCCGTGGCAGGACCCGGGGCCGTGGCGTCGGGGTGGCCGTGGGGGACGGGCCGGCGGCGCGGCGGAGGAAGGCCCCGGCGGCGCGGTGGGCGAGGACACGCGGGCGGGCCGCCGGGTCCTCGGTGGCGGCCGGCGGGCGCGGGGCGATGCCGTGCCGGCGAAGGCCCGGGGGCCGGGCGGCGCGGGGCTCGGTGCACCCGTGCGGGGCGGTGTCACGCGGCGTGATCCGGTCCCGCCTCAGCGGCTGCGGGGCACGGGTGGTGCCGGGACTCGTGGTCGCCATGGGGTCAGTGAACCGGAGGCCCGCGGCAGGGGCCGCGGGCCTCCGGCGGTTCTTGAGCGTTCTTCAGGCGAACCTGTGGCAAGGGGCATAAGGCCCTGGCGGGAATCCGTCAGGTCTGTCCGGATCTCGGCGGGGGCCACGGGGTTGCGGGGATCCGCTGCGGGACCGGGCCGGGAGGGGCGGGCCGGACGGCCGGACGGCCCGGCCGGCCGGTCGGGCCGCCGGTCGGGCCGCCGGACCTCGAGCGGACCTCGAGCGGAGCTCCAGCACTTCACGAGAGAGTCGCGGGATCCGGTTGCCAAGATCATGGCAGAGCTTTGCCAGGCTCTGAGCCGCCGTCGAAGGAGCCCACCCGATGTCCCTCTCCGACCTCGTCGAACAGCAGGCGCTCGCCCGGCCCGAGGCGGTCGCGGTCGCCTGGCCCGACGGCATCGCTCCCGGCACCGCGCTCACCTACCGGGAGTTGAGCAGCGCCGCGAACCGGCTGGCCGCGCACCTGTCGGCGCGGGGCGTCGGCGCCGGGGACCGGGTGGTGACCTGCCTTCCGCCGGGCCCGGACCTGGTGACCGCGTTCCTCGCGATCGTGCGGACGGGCGCGGCATACGTACCGCTCGACCCCGGCCACCCGGCCCGGCGGCGACGGCTGATCGTACGTGACTGTGCCGCCCGGGCCGTGGTGACGGTGACGGCCTTCGCAGCGGACTTCACCGAGTCCGCCGGCCCGTACGAGGAGGACACCTGGGCCCCGCACCCGGCTCCCGCCGGGATGCCGTCCGCACCCACCCTGGTCGCCCTCGACACCGAAGCCCCCCGCATAGCCGCCCGCCCGGACGCGCTGCCCCCCGTCACCCCGGCCCCCGACGACGCCGCCTACGTCTGCTACACCTCCGGGACGACCGGCGTGCCCAAGGGTGTCGTCGTACCGCACCGGGCCGTGCTGGACCTCGTACGGTCGGCGGACCACCTGCGGCTGGAGTCGTGGGACGTCGTGGCGCAGACCTCCAATCCGGCGTTCGACGCGGTGACGTTCGAGGTGTGGGCGACGCTCGCGGCGGGCGGCCGGCTGGTCGGGGCGGACCGGGACACGGTGCTGGATCCGCGGCGGCTGGAGGGGTGGCTGCGGGTGCACGGCGTGACGGTGATGTTCCTGACGACGGCGTTGCTGCACCGGCTGGCCGACGAGCGGCCCGCGGCCCTCGGCCCGCTGCGGGCCGTGCTGTTCGGCGGCGAGGTGTGCGATCCGCTCAAGGTCCGCCGGGTGTGGGAGGCCGGGCCGCCGGAGCGGCTGCTGCACATGTACGGGCCCACCGAGGCCACCACGTTCGCCACCTGGTACGAGGTGCGCGAGGCGCCCGAGGAGGGCGCGACGGACGTTCCCATCGGCCGGCCCCTGGGCGCGACCACGGCGGTCGTCGTGGACGAGGCCGGGCGTCCGGTGGGGCCGGGTGGCACCGGGGAGCTGCTGCTGGGCGGTCCGGGGCTGGCGCTCGGATATCTGGGGCAGCCGCGCTTGACCACCGAACGGTTCGTCGAGGACCGGGTCACGGGCGGCGGGTTGCTCTACCGCACCGGTGACCGGGTGCGGCTGCGCGAGGACGGCGACCTGGTGTTCGTCGGCCGCACCGACGACCAGGTGAAACTGCGGGGCTTCCGGGTCGAACTGGGGGAGATCGAGACCGTGCTGCGCGGGCATCCGTCGGTGTCGGCGGCCGTGGCGTCGGTGCAGCGGACCCCGGACGGCGGGCGCCGGCTCGTCGCGCATGTCGTGCCCGCCGCGCCCGCGGCCCGCGCACCGCGGCCCGCGGTGCAGATGACCGAGTGGCAGGAGATCCACGACACCCTCCACGACGCCACCGGACGGCCCGGGCCGGCAGACGACTTCGCGGGCTGGCACAGCAGTTACGACGACCGGCCGGTCCCCGTGGAGCACATCCGCGAACTGGTCACGGCGACCGCGGAGCGCGTGCGGGAACTGGGGCCGCGCCGGATCCTGGAGATCGGTGCCGGTGCCGGGCTGCTGCTGGCCGAGCTCGCCCCCGACGAGGAGTGCGTGGAGTACTGGGCGACCGACGTCTCCGAGGCGGCCGTGGCGGCGCTGGAGTCCCGGGTCCGGGCCGATGCCCGGCTGCGGGACAAGGTGCGGCCGGTCTGCCGGGCCGCGCACGACACCGAGGGGCTGCCGCCGGGCCGTTTCGACGCGGTCGTCGTCAACTCGGTGATCCAGTACTTTCCCTGCCTCGGACACCTGCGCGCGGTGGTCGAGCGGCTGCTGCCGCTGCTCGCGCCGGGCGGCTCGCTGTTCCTCGGCGATGTGCGCAACCTGGAGCTGTCGCGCTGTCTGCAGACCGGCGTCGCACTCGCCCGCGCCACGAAGGAGGATCCCGGCGCGGTGCGCCGGGCAGTGGCCCGGCAGGTGGAACTGGAGACGGAACTGCTGCTGGCGCCCGCCCTGTTCGCGGGTCTGGCCCGGGAACTGCCGCCGGTGCGCGCGGTCGACGTCCGTGTCAAGCGGGGCGGGCACGGCAACGAGCTGAACCGGTACCGCTACGAGGCCGTGCTGAGCACCGCGGAGCCCGTCGCCGACCTGGCGGACGCGCCGCGGGTGCGCTGGGGTGCCGAGATCACGGACGTCGCGAGCCTTCAGGCGTACGTGTACGACCGCCGGCCCGCGGTGCTGCGGATCACCGGGGTGCCCAACGCGCGCGTGCACGGCGAGTGGGCCGCGATGCACGAGCTGGACGACCCGGCGGGCGGCGTCGCGAAGGCGGCCGCGCTGCTGGGCGAGGCGTGCCCCGCGCCCGGCCCGGAGGAGCTGTGCGCCGCCGCCGAAAGCCTCGGCTTCCGCGCGCTGCCGACCTGGTCGCCCGAGGCCCCTCAGGCACTGGACCTGGTGCTGCTGGCGCCGGACGCCGTGCCCCCGGGGCCGCTGACGTCGGTGTACGCGGCACCGTTCCGGGCGCCCGAGCGGTGCGCGAACACGCCCAACGCCTTCGACCGCACCGTCGGCTTCGAGGCGGCCCTGCGCACTCGTCTGCGGGAGCGGCTGCCCGACCACATGCTCCCGGCCGCGCTGGTGACGCTGGACACGCTGCCGCTGACCTCCGCCGGAAAGGTGGACCGTGCGGCGCTGCCGGCGTGCTCGTTCACCTCCGCCAGGCCCGGGATGCCGCCGGGTACGCCCGTGCAGGAGATCCTGCGCGATCTGTTCGCCGAGGTGCTGGGCGTGCCGCGACGAGTGGTGCACGCCGACTCGGACTTCTTCCGGCTGGGTGGCCATTCGCTGTCCGTCGCCCGGCTGCTGAAACGTATCCGTGGGGTGTTCGGTGCCGCGCCGGGCAGCCGGGCCCTGTACGACGCCCCGACCCCGGCGCTGCTGGCGGACCTCGTCGGCGATCCGCCGGCCGCGGCGACCGGGCCGGTCGGGTCGGCGACGGACAGGGCGGAGCTGCCGCTGCGCCTGCGCGGCGTCCTGGACACGGAGGTGCTCGAGGCGGCGCTGGCGGACCTGGGCCGACGTCACGAAGCCCTGCGCAACGCGCGGCTGGGGGCGGCGGGCACCCGGCTGCGGACCCTGTCCGCGCAGGACCACGTCCTGGAGCTGGCGGTACCGGCCGCCGACGTCGACCAGTGGTCCCAGCTGCCCCTGGCCGCCGACCTGGCCCGCGCCTACGAGGCCCGGGCCGCCGGCGACACCCCCCGGTGGCCGGCCCCGTCCCACGACGAGGTACCGAGGGCCCGTCGAGGCGAGGTGTCTCCGACCCCCCTGCCGAGCACACAGACGCCCCTGGCGAGCACACAGACCCGTCTGCCGAACACCCCGGCCGTCCCGCCGAGCACCCCGACCGTCCCGCCGGCCACACCGGCCGGCAGTCTCACCGCACGCGTCGGCGCCTCCCTGCACCAGCGGCTGGCCCGGTTCGCCGCCGAGCACGACGCGACCCTGTTCATGGTGGTGCACACGGCCCTGGTGGTGCTGCTGCAGCGGCTCGGTGCGGGTGCCCGTACCACGGTGGCCGCACCGGTGCCGGCCCGCGGCAGCGACCCGCTGCGCCGGTCCGTCGGTCCCCTGGGCCGGGTGCTGGCGCTGACCGTGGACGGCTCGGGCGATCCGGCGTTCACCGGACTGCTGGCGCGGGCCAAGGCCGCCGCCCTGGCCGCGTACCGGGACGGTGCGGCCCCGCTGGCCGGGCCGGGCGGGGTGTCGCTGACCGTGCTGCAGCACGCGGCCGACGTGTACGACGCGGCCGGCCTGTCCGTGCAGCCGGAACCCGCCCGGCTTCCGTGTGCCTGCTCGGAGCTGTCACTGACCCTCGTCGAGCGGCAGGACCGGGCCGGCCGGCCCGCGGGCATCACCGTGACGGCCGTGTTCCGGGCCGACGGGGCCGGCGAGACGGTGGCGGCGTCGCTGACGCGGCAGCTGGTCGCCGTACTGGAGTCGGCTCTTCAGGACGCCGTGTCCCCGGTGAGCGGGCTGCGGCTCACCGCCGCCGGGGCGCGCGAGACCGATCACGGCTGGGCGGGCCAGGCCTTGTGGCTGCCGCGGGCGACCGTCGCCGGGCTGTTCGCCGAGCGGGTCGGCCGCGATCCCGGACAGCCGGCGCTCGCGGGCCTCGACCGGGCCGGGCTCGACTCCCGTTCCGACTTGTTGGCGCATGTTCTCGTCGAGCACAGGGCGGGCCCGGGCACGGCGGTGGCGACGGCGATCTCCTCGCCGACGGCGTTCGCGGTGGCGGCGCTCGCCGTCGCCAAGGCCGGTGCCGCCCTGCTGCCACTCGACCCGGCGCACGGACTGCCCGAGGGGGTACGCCCGGTGGTGCTGCTGCTGGACGAGGCCGCCGACCGGCAACTGCCCGCCGTGCCCGGCGCGGTACGGCTGGTGCGGGACCCGGCGGCCGGGACGCCGGCGGCGGGCGGGCGCTGGCCGGTGCGGGACAGCGACCGGGTGCGACCGCTGTCCCGCACCGATCCGCTGGTACTGGCGCCCTGCGGGGACGGCCTGGTCGTCGTCGGCGCCGAGTCCGTCGTCGCCGAGTCCGTCGTCGCCGAGAGCGTCACCGCACGCTCCGCCGACCGGCGGCGGGCCGCCTGGCTGGTGCGCGGCTACCCGGACGCGGACGCCGCGCTCGGCCTGCTCGGCGCGCTGGTGTCCGGCCGCCATGTCGTCGTACCGCCCGTGTCGTTGCTCGCGTCCGGCGCGCCCGCGCTGCTGCGCTGGCTGCGCGAGCAGCGGGCGCCCTTGGTGCTCGGCGGCGGCGCTGACCGGGAACTGGTCGCGCTGGCCCGGGCCGAGGACTGGGTGCTGACCAAGAGCGGCGGGACCATGGAGGGCCGGCTCGTCGTCGAGCACGGTCCGGGCGCGCGGACCCGGCCGGTGCCCGGTCACCGGGTGTACGTCCTCGACGAGGCGATGCGGCCCGTGCCGCCCGGCGCCACCGGGGCCCTCTACATCGGGGGTGCCGGCGTCGCCCAGGGATACGCGGGGCTGCCGGGCGCGACCGGCGAGCGCTTCGTGCCCGACCCGCTGGGCGCCCCCTCGGGCACGGCCCGCATGTGGCGGACCGGACGGTCGGCCCGCCTGGAAGCCGACGGAGAACTGCGCGTGCTGGACGGGCCGTGGGCCGGCGACCCGTACACGGACGCCCGGGCCACCTTCCTCGTCGTCCGGGACGAGCGGGGCCACAGCGCCTTGTGGCCGGCGTCCGCGGCCGTACCGGCCGGCTGGCTCGCCACCCACGCGGAGGGCCTGTACGAGGTGTGCGTCGACCACCTCAACACGGCACCGGAAGGGAGGTGAACGGCCGGCCGGGGTACCCGGCCGAGCCTGGAGGCGAGGGGCCGGCTCACCGCTCCCGGCTCGTCAGCGGCGGGTCGGTGACCACGGTCCGGGCGGTCTGGCGCGCCCCCGGCCGCGCACGCCGCGCCGACGCGGCTTCGCCGGGGCGTGGCACGGCCGACGGCTGCGGAACCCTCGTGCGGCCGTGATCCAGCCGGCGCACCCCGGCATCCGGCCGGCGCACGCCGCCGGCATCCGGCCGGTGCGGCCGGAATCCCCAGCGGCCGGAATCCCCGTGCGGCCGCACGGCATACCGCGTGACCTGCTGTCAGTACCGCACGGCCTCGCGCAGCACCCGGGCCAGTCGGCGTGCCCCGTCGTCGTCCTCGCCGCTGCCGAGCACCACCAGCGGCGAGTCGCGGCCCGCGTCGGCGAGGTGGCGGGCGATCTCGTACGCGACGGCGCCCGCGCCGGAGAAACCACCCAGCACCAGCCGCCCGCCCGCGCCGGCCACCGGGGCGAGGGCGGCCGCGCCGTGCCGGGTGACAGCCGCCGAGGCCCGCAGGACGACCAGTTCCTCGGGGCCGTCGTAGCAGCGCACCAGGCCGCGGTACCACGCCTCGGGCGCGCCGGGAGCGGTCACCAGGCAGATCGTGGCCACGCCGGGGACGGCCGCCGCCCGCAGGGGCAGGAGCATCCCGGCCACCCCCTCGCGGGGTGTGCGGCGTTCGTGCAGCCGGGGCATCGCCAGGCCGTCGAGGGAGTCGAGCACCTCGGCGACTGTGGTCGACTCCCGCACCGTGGACGGCAGCCGGCGCAGCAGTCCGGCGCTCTGCGCGAACAGGGCCTGCGTCTTGTCGTCCTCCAGGCGTTCGCGGTCGTGGACCGCGGACAGCACCAGGCCGCCCTGCCCGTCGTGGTGGGCGAGGACGCCGAGCGCGCTCGCGGTCCGGGCCACAGCCGGGACGGGGTGTTCGACGTTCACGCCGTGCGCGGCGAGCGCACCGGTCAGGCGCTCGTCCCGGCGGGGGGTGTGCTCGAAGGCCAGCAGCGTCTCGGCGGGACCCGTGCCGTCGGCCCGGCCGAGCCACTGCTGGATCCGGCCGTCCGGCACCCACTCGTACGCGGCGGTGTCGATGGCGCGGTCCCTCACGTCGCGCAGCAGTCGTGCCACCGTGCCGGCCGGGTCGACCTCGACGGACACCGGGAGCGGGTTGGCGAACGGGCCCGGGATGCGCTCGATGTCCTCCAGCAGGATGCCGCGGCCGGAGAAGGAGACGTGGAAGCCGACCCGCACGGGCCCGCGGACCGCGCCGGAGGCCCGGTACAGCAGCATCGCCCACACCGCGTGCAGGGCGCTGGACTCGGTGGCCCCCCAGCGGGCCGCCCAGTGCGTGAGGCGGGTCGTCTCGGCCCGGGACAGCCGGGTGCGGCTGCGTCCCACGCCGTCCTGGCCGGTGTGTTCGCCGGGCGCGGCGCGCGTCAGCGGAGCGGGTGCGACGGCCGCGGTGCGGCGCCAGAAGTCCCGGGCGGGCGCGGGGTCCTGACGGTCCAGCCAGCGGGTGTAGTCGCGCAGGTCGGGGCGGCGTTCGCCGCCGGGCAGGCTGCCGCCGGCGAGGTAGGCGCGGTAGAACGCGCGGACCAGCACGCGCACGCTCCAGCTGTCGAGCAGGGCGCGGTGGTAGGTGAGGACCATGTCGGTGGCCGGCTCGTCCTGGAAGGAGGGGGCGGGCGGCCCGTCGAGGAGGGCGATGCGCAGCAGACCGGGGCGGCGCAGGTCGAAGCCGCGGGAGCGTTCGGCGGCCATGAGGTCCTCGCGGCCGGCGAAGGCGCCGTGCGTGTGGCGGGCGACGTCCGGTGCGCAGGTGTCGAACAGAACGGCCCTGGGCTGCGGGTCCCAGACGAACGCGGAGCGCAGTACCGTCTCGCAGTCGAACACCGCCCGCCAGGCCGCCGTGAACCGGCGGGTCTCCAGCGGCCCGTGCCAGCGCCAGGCGAGCTGCTCGACCTGCTGGTCGGGGCCGGTGAGGGCGTCGGCGAGGAGTTCCCGCTGGAGCGGGGTGACGGCGAAGGTCCGCGGCAGCGGCCCGAAGGTCCGCACCCGGGTGAGCTCGCCGTCGGCGGCCGGGGCGGGGTCGGGCGCGGCGACCGGGGTGCTGGTGAGCAGGTCGGCGAGGAGGCCCGCCGGGTAGGGCGAGGAGGCGCCTGCCGGGGAGGGCAGTTCGAGCGTGTGGTGGTCGGGCCCGTGCCGGTGCAGCCGCAGCCGGTCGGTGGGCGGCGTGGGATGGCCGAGGGCGATCCGGTCCAGGGCGGCCTGGAACAGGGCCCCGTCGAGCCGGCCCCGCATCTCCAGCACCGGCCGGGAGGCCTGGGTGTGGTGTCCGGGGTCGAGGACCACGGTCATGGTCGGTGCCGAGGCGCGGTCGGTCGGCATCGGTTGTCCTCCTCTCCTGGCTCGGGCACGGGCCTTCGATCATGAAGGGCTGCGCCACGCGCCGCTGACACGGCGCTGACACGGGTCAGCAAAGCTGACGCAGGCCGGTCTCGAAGGCGTAGATCGCCGCGTGGACCCGGTTGCGCAGGCGCAGTTTGTGCAGCAGGTTCTGCACGTGGGTCTTGACGGTGTGCTCGGAGAGGGAGAGCAGGCGGGCGATCTCGCCGTTGGACAGTCCCCGGGCGAGCAGTTCGAGCACTTCGCACTCGCGCTCGGTGAGCTGGTCGGGGCTGACCCGGGAGAGCTGCGACTCCGGTGCGGCGGCCCTGCTGTGCGGCGGCCGCGCCGTCTCGTGCACGAGGGTGTAGCCGGCGGCGGCGAGGACGACCGCGGAGGCCAGCTGGCCGGCGGTCACGGTGGCGGGCAGGTGGCCGTGGGCGGGCCCGGGGGCGCCCTCGCCCACGGTCAGCACGCGCACGCCGTCGCCGGCGGCGCGGGCGAGGTCCCGGGCGCGGTCGGCGGGGAGCGGGCCGTGGACGACGAGGACGTGCGGGCGGTGGGCGCGCAGTCCTGCCACCGCCCGCGGGTCGGGGGTGCTCTCCCCGGTGACGCGGATGCCGGGGCGGCCTTCGAGAAGGGTGCGGATACCGACCCGGGCGAGCGGGTCGGCGCCCACCACATGGACGCGCACGGGAGCGGCCCGGGGGGCCGGGGCGGGCTCGCCCTGCCAGCTCCGGGGCAGGGCCCGGGCCGTGGGCAGTACGTGCAGGGTGGCGTGCCGCTCGTCCATGGCTGCCTCCTCGCACTCGACACGGTCACCGTAGTGGCGCGCGCGGCCCCTGACCGGTTTCTCCGGCGGCTCCCTAGCGTTCCGCGAGCGGCTCTGTGGCCGTGGCCTCTTCCTGGGCGAGGAGTTCGGCGACCGTCCCGAGGAAACCGTCGTCGAGCATGGTCTCGGCCCGGGTGTCGTCGCAGGGGTCGAGTCCGCAGTCGTGGCAGGCGATGCTGACGAGGTAGCGGCCGAGTACGGGGTAGGTGCCGAAGGCCCACTCGCCGCGGGCGGCGGGCCGGCCGTCGGGGGCGAGGAGCGCGGGGCTGCCGACGCCGAAGCCGAACTCGGTGAAGGACAGCCTCAGGCCCTGCCCGATGGCCTTGGTGTAGGCCTCCTTGAGGGTCCACAGCCGCAGCATGGCGGCGGACTGCTCCTGTTCGGGCAGGGCGGCGAGTTGCTGTTTCTCGGCGACGCTGCACACATGGTCCTGCATCAGCTCGAACGACATGCGCCGCCCGGCGGGTTCGGTGTCGACGCCGATGCGGCCCAGGCGGCTGATGCCCACGGCGATCAGCTCGTCGGTGTGGGTGAGGCTGAGGTCGAGCTGGTCGAAGCCCCGCACGTAGGGGCGTCCGCCGAGCCGGTAGGCGAGGTCGATGTCACCGGGGTCGAGGGCCAGGGCGGCCGCGGCGGTGTGTTTGACGGCGAGCCGGGAGGCCGCGAAGCGGGCCCGCCCGACCGGGTCGGGGGTGCGCCGGTAGCGCGGCCAGTCCCGGCCGAGCAGGGCGCGCAGGCCCGCGTTGCCGACGATGGCGGGCAGCCACTCGCCCCAGGTGGTGCTGATGGTGGCGTTGCCCCGTACGGTCACGCCCTCCTGGACCTCGTGCCACGGTCCGCGGGGGCCGGCGATGTGTACGGGTGGTGAGATGCGCGGGTCGTTCCCGGTCATCGCCGTGCCCTTCCTGCGAGGGTCGTCATCGGTCACCGGGCCGCCGCCGTGGCGTCGAGGTCGCAGGAACGGCCGGCGCGGAAGCGGCGCAGCAGCTCCTCCAGGACCGTCTCCGCGCAGCCCTCCGGCAGGTCCGGCACGGGGACGCCGAGGCGGCCGCCGATCCTGGTGAGGGCGAGGACCGCCCAGGCGGGAGCCGCGAGGAACGGGTCGGAGCCGTCCTGGCCCTCCCACACGCCGAGCACCGCGGCGGCGGCGAGGACGAGGGCGTAGCGGTCGCCGAGCACGCACACGGCGGGGTCGGCGAGGGTGCCCCGGGTGATCGGAGGAAGGTTCCGGCAGGCTTCGCGCAGGGCGCGCAGCTCGGTGACGAAGGCCTCGGCGAGGTCGGCGAGCGCGGCCATCTGTCCGCCGACGCCGCGCACGTCGGCGAGCCGGGCCGCGGAGCCGACGAGGGACGCGGCGAGGAAGTCGCCCCCTCCGGCGATGGACAGCAGCCGGTAGTCGAGGTCGGGCAGGTCGGCGCCGGTGCGGAACAGTTCGGGCGGCGGTTCCCGGTCGGCGAACCAGGAGCGTTCGGCGAGCGCGCGCAGCTGCGGGACGATCACGGCCTGGCAGGCGGCGGTGCCGGCGTGGCCGAGTCCGGCCACCGGCAGGTCGCGGACGAGCTTGTCGAGGGCGCCGTACTCGGCGCTGCCGCGTTCGTGACCACGCGACCCGAGCACGGTGGAGAGCTCTTCGAGGTTCTCCCGCAGCAGGTCGGGGACCACGTACTTGACGGCGGCGGCCAGCACATGGGTGCGGTCCGGCAGCAGGCTCAGAGCGCGCAGCGCGACGGTCGCCATGCTGTCGCAGGCCAGCAGGTCGGCGAAGACCCCGGTGAGGGGGCCGAGCCAGCGGCGGGCGACGGGGCGGGAGCGGCCGGCGGTGACGGCGCGCACCGCGGAGTGCAGCACGGTGTCGGCGGCCGCGACGACGGTGCCGGCGATCAGGCACCGGTTGACCTGGTAGGTGCGCAGGGCGAGGGCCACGCCCTCGCCGGGCCGGCCGACGAGGGCGCCCTCGGGCACGGGGCAGTCCGTGAACCGAAGGCCCGAGAACCGGCAGCCGCGCATCCCGGAGGTCTCCACGCGCGGCAGGTGGTGTACGCCGTCCGTGAGCCGGTCGGGGCGCAGCAGCAGCACGGAGTGGCTGCGGGGGGTGCGGGCGGGGTCGGTGCGGGCGTAGACGACGTAGGCGCCGGCGCGGGCGGCGTTGATGATGACGTCCTTGCGGCCGCTGAGCAGGTATCCGCCGTCGGGGGCGTGCCGGGCGGTGAACTCGTCGCGCAGGATGGCGTTGGCGTGCGCCAGTTCGTGGTGCACGATCGCGGCCCGCCCCTGGCCCAGCAGGAGCGCGGCGGTGCTGCGGCGCTGCTGCTCGTCTCCGGCCGCCCACACGGCGGAGGTGGCGAACAGCGAGGTGATGCCGGAGCCGAAGCCGAGGGCGACGTCCCGGCGGAAGACGGGGCGCAGCACCTTGGCCAGCAGGTCGGCACGGGTGAGGCGGCCGCCGTACTCGGCGGGCACGAACTCGGCGCCCAGACCGGTCCCGGCGAGCAGCCGTTCGGTCTCGGCGGGCACCTCGCGGCGGTCGTCTGCGGCGAACAGGGCCCGCAGGCCGTGCGGGTTGGCCGGGTCGTGGGGATCGCCGAGCAGCGTCTCCAGCCGTGCGGCACGGCCGAGCGCGGCCGTCTCCCCGGGGGAGCGCGGCCGCGCGCCGCCGGCGCGGACCGGGGAGGTCTCGGCTGTGGTGGCCATGGTGGCGTGGATCAACTCCTTCGTCGTGGGCCGCCTGCGCCGCACCGCGCGCGTCGCCCCGGCAGTCCCGGGGCCGGCCTGTTCACCTGCGGCCGTACCGCACACCGGCCCGACGACAGCCCATCAAAGAACGCTGGGAACGGGAGGGACGGGCACTCGTGCATCGCTGGAGCCGGGCGTGGTGAGGGCCCGGCGGGAAGCGGCGGGGGCCGGGCCTCGAGCGGGCGCCGGCCCCGCCCTTCACAGCATCCGAACCGCCGACTCCGCGTACCGCTTGGCCAGGTGGAGCGTGGCCGTGCTGTTGCGGCCGAGGGCCTGGCGGACGTAGCGGCGGGCGTCGGCGAGGGTCGCGCCGGGGCCGAGTACCCGTTCGACGGCCTCCTCGCGCAGCACCACGCTGTGCTGGGAGGTGACCGTGACCCCGGTCTCGTCCGGCACGACCGACCACTCGCCGGTGTGCGCGGTCATCAGGGCCGGAGTGACCGTCTGTTTGTAGACGATGCGGCCGGCGTGCGGGAAGCACACCCGCACCGATTCCGTGGTGTGCACGGAGCCGTCCGCCGTCGTCGTGTCCATGGACATCACCTGCACACCCGGGGTGTCCTCGGTGACGTCGAGGCGGGAGACGTGCGGGACGCGTCCGGGCCACCGGTCGACCTGGTACAGGAAGTCGTAGAGCAGTTCGGCGCCGCCCCTGACACGGACCGAGTCCTCGAAGACCAGGACCAGATCGTCCAGCCGGCTCCACTGCTCGGCGATCCGGCTGAGGTTCCCCAGCTCGGTGCGGCTGTTGGTGTCCACGGCCCGTTCGACCCAGGCCACGCCCCTGGGGTCGTCGCCCTCCACGGTGAAGTCGTGCAGCAGCGTCAGCCGGCTGCGCTGCGCACCGAGCTCCTCGACGGTCCAGATGCCGAGCATGCTCTTGACGGGCGCGGCCGGCAGGTCCTGGCGGAAGGTGATCCGGCGCTCGGCCGGGGACAGCTGCCGGCTGGAGGTCCAGGACCTGACCTGTCCGTTGGCGGTGGCCCACATCCTGATGCGTTCGCTGCGCCCGTCGAAATCCAGTTGCTCGACGTGCACGTTGGGCGGGAAGTACCAGGGCCAGCGTGTGGTGTCGGCGATCAGGCCGTAGACCACACCGGCGGGGGCGGCGACGTCCACGTCGTGCGCTGTGGTGTGCACTCGCTCGGCGGCCATGTGTGTCGGCACCCTCTCTGTGTGCGGCTCGATGACGGCGGTACGGCTCGATGACGGCTGTTCGGGCTCGGTGACGGCTCAGTAGTTGCCCAGTCCGCCGCAGACGTTGAGCGCCTGCGCGGTGATGGACGCGGCCTGCCGGGTCGTCAGGTAGCCGACGAGGCCGGCGACCTCCTCCGCGGTGGAGTAGCGGCCGAGGGGGATCTTCGCCTCGAACTGCTCCAGCACCTCGTCGGTGGTGGTGCCGAGCGCTGCCGCGTAGCCCTGCCGGACCCGCTCGGCCATGGGGGTCTCGACATAGCCGGGGCAGACCGCGTTGACGGTGACGCCGGACGGGGCGAGTTCCTTGCCGAGGGCCTTGGTGAAGCCGACGACGGCGTGCTTGGAGGCGGAGTAGGGGGCACCGAGGACGACGCCCTGCTTGCCGGCGGTGGAGGCGATGTTGACGATCCGGCCGTCGGGATTCCCGGTGATGCCGCCGTGGTTGAGGACCTCGCGGGTGAGCAGGAAGACACCGGTGAGGTTGGTGTCGATGACGTCGTGCCACAGGTCGTCGCTGATGGACGCGGTGGGGCCGCCGCCGCTGCGTCCGGCGTTGTTGACCAGCACGCCGATCGGACCGAACGTGTCGACGACGGTGCGCACCAGGGTGGCGAGGGAGTCGGCGGAGCGGACGTCGGCGGGCGCGCCCTCCACTTCCAGGCCTTCGGCACGCAGGTCCTCGACGGTCTGCCTGACCTTGTCCCCGCTGCGCGCGCACAGGAAGACGCGGTGGCCGCGCCGCCCGAGCTCGCGGGCGACGGCCAGGCCGATGCCGCTGGTGCCACCGGTGACCAGGGCCACGGGCTCCGGCTGCGTCGCTGTCGTCATCGGCTGTCCTCCCGTCCTGCGATGGTGCTCAACATCCTGTCCGGGTCCGCTCGAAGGACGGACGAGGAATCCTTGAGAGCGGATCGCCGGTCGCCGAGGCCGAGCGCGGCCAGCGTGTGCCGCCACCGCTGTCCGGTCAGCTGCGGGCCCCGGGCGGCGACATAGCCGTCGGGGCGGATCAGCAGCCAGCCGCCCGCATCCAGGCCGAGCGTGTCGCGCAGCGTGCGGCCGGGGTCGGGCAGCGGGTGGGGGGCGGTGCCGGGGCGGGCGCCGACGGTGCGTACGGACAGCCAGTCGCCGTGCGCGGCCGCCGCCCACAGCGCGGCCCGGGCGGCCGTGGCGCCGCCCTTCGACCACAGCAGCGTCCAGCGCGTGTCCCGCAGTTCGGCGGCGAGCGCGTCCGGCCCCGGCTCCCCCGCGTGCACGGCGGCGGCCGCGGACGCCCGCGCACCCGGTACGGCGCAGCCGGCCCCGTCGTCCGACGGCAGTGGCAGCCCGGCGGCCCCCCGGCGGCGGATCCGGGACCCGGCGCCGCTCAGTGGGGGGCGGGCGGTGCGGCGGGTCGGGACCGGCAGGCTCAGTGAGGAGTCGCCGTAGCCGACGCGCAGCCCCGACATGCCGCCGAGCACCTTGCGCTGGAGGGCGCGGCGCAACGGCGGCACCGTGCGGACGACGGCGAAGACGACCGGCAGTGCGGCAGCGGCGAGGACGTTCTTGAACTGCACGAGGAAGGTGGCCGTGCGGGTCGAGCCGAGCAGGGCCCGCCCGACGGGCACCCGTTCCTCGCTGTAGGTGTCGAGCAGCTGCCGTCCGGCGTGCCCGCGGGCGACGTCGGCGAGCTTCCAGGCGAGGTTGTACGCCTCCTGGATGCCGGTGTTCATGCCCTGTCCGGAGGCCGGACTGTGCACATGGGCGGCGTCGCCGGCGACGAACACGCGGCCCTCGTGCATCCGGGGCACCATGCGCTGCTGGAAGGTGAACACGGAGGTCCACTCGGGTTCACCGACGGCGACCTGCCGCCCGAGTCCGGCGCTCAGCCTGCGGGAGAGGCTTTCCCGCGCACCGGTCGCACCCCGCGTGCCGGGCGCGGTGTCGAGCAGCCGCCAGTGCCCTTCGCGGGCGTAGGGGACCATCATCAGGGCCTGTCCGCCGGTGTGGGCCCAGTAGATGCTGTCCGGCGGCAGGCTGGTGCGCACCGGCGCGTCGGCGAGCATCCAGGTGTCGCGGCTCTTCCCGATCAGCGGCAGCCCGAGCTGCTTGCGGACGGTGCTGTGCCCGCCGTCGCAGCCGACGAGCCAGTCCGCCCTGACGGTCTCCGTGCCGCCGTCGGACCGCTCCAGCCGCACGCGTACGAAGTCGGCGTGCTGCTCGAAGCCGGTCACCTTCACACCCCACTCCACGGCGACGCCCCGGGCGGCGGCGGCCTCGCGGAGCACGGCCTCGGTGGCGGCCTGCTCGACGATGAGGCTGAACGGGTACCGGGTCGGCATGCTGGAGTAGTCGGCCTCCAGCCTGACCAGCCGCCGCCCCGAGGCGAACATGGTGAACGCCCGGTTCTCCCGGCCCCGTTCGCGCAGGGAGCCCACGACGCCCATCTGGTCGAGAGTCTCCAGGGTGCGCGGGTGCACGGCGACCGCCCGGCTGGTGCGCGCGGGCCCGGCGGCGGCGTCGACGAGGCGTACCCGCAGTCCCCGGCGGGCCAGTTCGTGGGCGGCGGTCAGGCCCACCGGCCCCGCTCCGGCGACGAGGACCTCGGGCCGCGGCTCAGCGGGCACCGGCGGCCTCCTCGACCGACTCGTACAGACCCGGCTCGGCACTGGCGAACCGGACGAGCTGCTGGACGAGGTGCTGGAACTCCTCGCTGCCCGCGGCCCTCCGGTGGGAGGCGGCGTCCTCCCACACGGCGTACTCCAGGAAGATCCGCGGGTCGCCGACGTGCCGCAGGGTCTTGTTGCGGACGTGGCCGGGCTGGGCGCTCATGTAGGCGGTGAGGCGGTCCTTGACGGCCAGGAACGTCTCGAGGTCGCCGTGCACGGTCAGCTTGTTGACGAAGGTCACCATGGTGTCTCGCTCCTTCTGGGGCGGGTCGGTCGATGGGTCAGACGGTCTGTTGCGCGACGGCCCGCAGACGCAGCCGTCTGCGCACCTCGCGCCGGTCGGGCTTGCCGCCGGCGTTACGGGGCACGGCGTCGAGTGCCTCGATGCGGCGGATGCGGTCGGCGTGGCCGAGGCGGGCGTTGGCGTGTCCGGCGACGGAGTCCAGTACGCCGGGCACGCCGGACGGGGGGTCGCCGTGACCGCCGGGGGCCTCCCGCAGGACGACGCCTGCCCAGACGAGGGCGCCGTGCACGTCGTCGGGCCAGTCGGCGACGATGCACTCGGCGACCCGCGGGTCCTCGGCGAGGACACGTTCGACGGCGGTCGGGGAGACGAGTTCGTTGTCGTACTTGAAGACGTCGCCGAGCCGGTCGACGAGGTGCAGGCCGCCGGTGTCGTCGAGGTAGCCGACGTCGCCGGTGGTCAGCCAGCCGTCGGCGTCGACCGGTGCGGGCTCGTCGCCGAGATAGCCGGCCATCACCTGCGGGCCGCGGATCTGGATCCGGCCCGTGGACCACACCTCGACCGGTTCGCGGCCGCCGAGGGAGACGACACGGCACTCGGTGCCGGGGACCGGGGGGCCGACGGCGCCGGGCGCGGGGTCGGCGTCGAGCCGCTGGTTGTGGGCCAGCGGCGCGAGTTCGGCGAGTCCGTAGCCCTGGACGACGGGGACGCGCAGGGCGTCGCGCAGCCGGCGGGCGGCGGCGGGTGCGAGGGCGGTGCCGCCGGACAGGACGGCGGTCAGCCGCGGCCCGGCCGGAACGCCCTCGGTGTGCGGGTCGCCGAGCCGGTCGTCGGCGGCGAGCCGGTGCAGCCGGGCGGGCAGCCCGTAGTAGTGGGTGGCGCCGGCGCGGGTGGCGAGGCCCAGCGAGGCGACGGGGTCGGCTTCCCGGCACAGCACCTGCGAGGCGCCCGCGTGGACGGCCGAGTTGAGGTGCATGACGTGGTACAGCGGCAGATGGTTGAGCGTGACCGAGTCGCGGTCGAGCCGGTGGGCGAGCGCGATCTGCGCGGCGTTGGCGACGAGGTTGCGGTGGGTGAGCCGCACACCCTTGGGCCGCCCGGTGGTGCCGGTCGTGAACTGCACGCAGGTGACGGCGTCGACGTCCGGCGCGGGAGCCTCGTACGGCCTGTCCGGTTCTTCCGGCACGGCGGTCAGCGCCGCGTCGAGCGGGACCGCCGCACCGGGCACGACCCCGTCCGCGGAGTCGGTGACGACGATCGTGCGCAGCCGCGGCAGCCGGTCGCCGATCTTCGTGAGCAGTGCGGCGACGGACGTCGGCACGAAGGCGACCTCGACCCCCGCGGTGGCGCACACATGGCCGAGCGCGGCCTCACCGAGCAGTGGGTTGATCAGGGCGAGGGTGCGTCCGGCGCGGGCGGTGCCGTAGTAGGCGGCCGGGAAGACGGCGTCGAGGGTGTTGGCGACCCCGACGACGGCCGTGGAGGTGCCGGCCAGCCAGTGGGCGATCCGGTCGGCCGCGCGGTCGAGTCCGGCGAACGTCACCGTGCCGTCCTCGGTGGTGACGGCCGCGCCGCCCGGGTCGCGGGCCGCCGCCCGGCGCAGCAGGCCGTCGAGCGGGATCTCCGGGTACGTGAATGACGGCACGGGCGATCTCCTGGCTCGGATCGGACGGTCGGTGTTCGGGCTCGGGCAGCCTCACCGTCCGTGCCACGGCTTGAGGAGGCTTCGAAGAGTGCTCGATCCGTGCCGCAGAAACTGTCCGCACCGGGTCGAGCGCCTGCCTCGCCCCCTTCACGGAAGCGGAGCCGAGCCCATGCCGGATGCCACCGGGACCAGCCTTCTGCGGTACGCCGAGGTGCAGTGGTTCTACGCCCGTCAGATGCAGCAGCTCGACCTGGGCAAGGCCGGGCCGTGGGCGCGGACCTTCACCGAGGACGCCGTCTTCGACGTACCGACGCTGCCCGAGCCGGTGCGCGGGCGGGCCGGGCTGGTCGCGGCGGTGGAGCGCGCGCACGCCCGGCTGGCCGAGGCCGGGGAGCGGCACCGGCACTTCATGGGCATGGTCGACGTCCTGGAGCGCGCCGACGGCACGCTGGACGTCCGCTCGTACACCACCGTCTACGCCTCGGTGGCCGGCGGCGTCTCCCGGGTGCACCGGGTGTGCGTGTGCGAGGACGTCCTGGTGCGGGTCGACGGCGAACTGCGGGTCGCGCACCGGAAGGTGACACGCGACGACCTGCCCTGACCCGGCGGCCTCACGCGTGGCAGGCCGGCAGCCCCCCGTGGTAGTCGGTCATCTCCCGGAACAGGGCACCGACGTCGAGCGGGGCGCCGGGGGCGGCGCCGGCCAGTTCGGCGTAGGCCCGGTGCAGGTTGGGCACGAGGCGCTCGCCGTCCCGGAGACCGGCGTACGGGCCCGGCCCCTCGGCGCGGGCGAGTTCGAGCGGGGACAGGCCGGCCGCGGCACCCGCCGCCGCCCGCCGCGTGAGCCACCGGAAGTACTCCTCGTTGCCGTCCAGGAGCCCGGGCCCGCCGACCGGTCCGTGCCCCGGCACGACGACCGCCGGGTCCAGGGCCCGCAGCCGCCGCAGCGCGGCCAGCGACCCGGACACCGAGCCCATCAGGCAGAACGGCGTGACCCCGTTCATCACCGCGTCGCCGGCGAACAGCACGCGTTGCCGCGGCAGCCACACCACGGTGTCGCCGGTGGTGTGGGCGGCGGGCCCGAGGTGGATCAGCTCGGCCCGGTCCTCGCCCGGATGCAGGGTGAGACGGTCGCGGTACGTCAGCTGCGGCAGCGTCAGCTCGATGTCACCCCACTCCACACCCGGCCACAGGGTGGTCAGGCCGAGGCCGGCCGCCGCCATCTCGGCGCGCGCGTTCTCGTGCGCGACGACGGTGGCCTCGGGGAAGAAGCGGTGGCCGAAGGTGTGGTCGCCGTGGAAGTGGGTGGTCACCAGGGTGCGCGGCGGCGCGGCGGCGATGCGCAGGACCTCGGCGCGCAGGCGGCGGGCGCGGCGCTCGGTGGCCGCGGTGTCGACGAGCACGGCCCGGCCGTCGGCGCCGACGACGAGCCCGGCGTTGCTCAGGCACCAGCCGCCGTCGGGCTGGACGTAGGCGAAGACACCGTCGGCGATCTCGACGAGGCGGGCGGCCACCGCGTCCCGGGCAGCGGCCGTGTCCGTGCCGGGCGTGGTCAGCACACGGCCACCGGGGCGGGCGCGCTCGCGTGGCCCGGCTGTGCGGGGCCGGGGACGGACGGCGGGGCGAGCGGGGTCTCGCTCAGGGGATCCGCCAGGGTCAGGGGCATGGCCGCTCCTTGCGTGTCGTCGTCACCGGCTGCGTGCGCGCCCAGGTTCGCCCCGTCCGGTGGAGGAACATCGGAGGACCGGTAAAACACTCTCCACAAATATTTCTACATTTACCGCCCGGGTGAAATCCAGCCAATTCAGCGGCATTCCAGGGAAAGCCGCAGACCGGAATTCGCCGTTTGGGATTGCCGCCGCACGTAAGCCGGCGCTGCCGCGCGCGCCCCCTACGGCCTGGCCTGCGACCCGTCGTACGTAGGGGTTCCGTCGGACCACCCCTGATTTCGTACATGACATTGGATTCGGAGCGCACTCCGTCGGTAGCGTGAAGGAAATTTCCTCTGGAGGTACACGTGCGCGTCCAGCCGGTGCCCGGAGTCAGCGTGAACGTCGACGCCGACGGGTACCTGGAAGTCGTCGCGGAACCGTCCGGCCCGGCCGGACGGTTCCGATGCGGCCCCGTGGGCACCGCCATGTGGATCGCGCTGCGCCAGCACGACGGGGACGTGGCGGCCGCCGCCGACCTGCTGTCCGCGCTGTGGTGCACCGACCCGGCCAACACCCGCGCGGATCTCGACATCTGGATCGAGGAGCTGCGGGACGCCGGCCTGGTGCGCACCGCCCCCTGCGGCGCCTGCCCGTGACCCCCTACTCCATCACGGCTCCACCACCCCTGTAGGCGGGCTCACCAGCCTGGTGAGGGTTAGGGGTAGACCATCGGTGACGGGGGCCATGATGACGACGGTCGACACATCAACGGCCGGTTCCGTTCTGGAACGGACGCTCACGGAATGCCTGGGTGGCGAGTTCCGCACCGTCCTGGCCGAAGGCCCCGCCGGATGCGGCAAGAGCACCCTGGTGGACTCGGTCTTCGAGCGGGCCTCGGCGGCCGGCGCGGTCGTCCTCACCGCGGTCGGCACCCCCGCCGAACGCGACCTGCCGCTCGGCGTGCTGCGCCAGCTCGCCCAGGGCGCCCCCTCCCTGGCCCAGCCGGCACCCGCCGACGCGGCCGCTCCGCGCGTGGAGGACATGCAGGCGTTCGGAGCCCGGGTGCGCGAGTTGAGCGCCGCGACCCCGGTGGTGCTGAGCGTCGACGACGTGCAGCACGCCGACACACCGTCGCTGGAGTGCCTGCAGTACCTGGCGCGGGAGCTGCGTACCGCCCGCGTCCTGCTGCTGTTCACCAGCACCGGCGGCTACGAGGAGCACGCCCACGCCGCGTTCGCGACGGAGCTGCTGCGCCGCCCCCACGTGCGCCGCGTCCGCCTGGGCCGCCTCTCCCTCACCGAGATCGCCGCCGCGGCCAAGGGCGTCGAACTCGGCGCCCGGCTGTACGAGATCACCGGCGGCAACCCGCTGCTGCTGCGCTCGGCGCAGGCGGAACTGGAGGACCGCGCGGACCGCGCGGACCGTTCGCCCGGCGCGGCGCGGCAGTGGAACCCGCAGCCGGCCGGTCCCTACGCCCGGGCCGTCGCCGCCTGCGCGCTGCGCAGCGGACCCGCGGCAGCCGCCGCCGCGCGCGCCTGCGCCGTACTCGGCGAGTCCGCCACCCCCGAACACGTCGCCCGGTTGCTGGACGCCGGACCGTCCGCCGCCCGCCAGGCCCTCATCGCGCTGCACGCGTCGGGCGTCCTGGACGGCACCCGGTTCCGGCACCCGGTCGCCCGTAACGCGCTGCTGGACTCGCTCCCGGACGGCGAGCGCAGGTCCCTGCACCGCAGGGCCGCTGCGCTGCTGCGGGCAGCGGGCCGCCCGGCAGCCGAGACCGCGGCACAGCTGCTCGCCGCCGCCGACACCGCGGGCGCCCCCTGGCAGGCGAGTGCCGCCGAGACCGAGGTGCTGCGGGACGCCGCCGAGGACCTGCTCGCCCGGGGCGACGCCCAGCAGGCCGTACGGCTGCTGGAGCTCGCCCACGAGGTGTGCGCCGAGGACCGGACGCGCACCGCCGTCCGCATCCGGCTGGCCCAGACCACCTGGCAGTTCAACCCGGCGGCCGCCGAACGGCAGCTGACCGTGGTGCTCGACGCGCTGGGCGGGGACAGCCCCGAGGCCGAGCACGTCCAGCCGCTGGCGCAGCTCATGGTGCTGCACGGGCGGGTACCGGCGGCGGCGCGGCTGCTGCGGCCCGAGCAGGGCGCCGCGCAGGCGTCCGCCTCCCCGCTGGACACCGCCCTGGACACCTCGGTCGCGGCGAGCGAACGGCTGCTGCAGTCGGCCCGGCTCACCGAGGCGACCGCCGGGGTGATCACGCAGGGGCTGCGCTCCCTGCTCCTGTCCGACCAGCCCGAGCGGTCCCTGCCGTGGAGCCGGAGCCTGCTGCAGGAGGCGGAGCGCCGTGGCGCCGCCGGCTGGAGCGCCGTCTTCGCGAACCTGCACGCCGAGGGACTGCTGCGCATCGGCGACCCGCGCGACGCCTGCGCGTTCGCCGAGCGGGCCCTGGACTTCCTGCCCGAGCGCACCGGCGGCACCTTCCCCTACGCACCCCTCGCGGTCCTGGTGCGCGCCCGCAGTGTCATGGGCCAGTACACCGAGGCCTCCCTGCAGGCCGACCAGCCGGTGCCGCAGCAGCTGTTCGACTCGCTGCACGGGCCGGTGTTCCTGCGGGCCCGCGGCCGGCACCTGCTGACCTGCCATCAGCCGCACGCGGCCCTCGCCGACTTCCTGGAGGTGGGCCGGCTGGTGCGGCGCTGGGGCGTGGACCGGCCCGCGTTCCTGCCGTGGCGCACGGATGCCGCCGAGGCGCTGCTGCTGCTGGGCGAGCCCCAGCAGGCCGAACAACTGGTCCTGCAGCAGCTCGGCCTGCCCGACGCACGGCGGCCGTGGGTGCGGGGGCTGAGCCTGCGGATGCGGGCGATGACCCACCAGTCCGCCAAGCAGCGGCTGGCGCTGCTGACCCAGGCCGTCGACGAGCTGCACCGCTCGGGCGACCGGCTGGAAGCGGCCCGCGCCATGGCCGACCTGGGGCAGACCGTGCAGGCCGACGGCGGTGCGTCCGCGAAGGGCAGCTCCATGATCCGGGCCGCCTGGAACATCGCCAAGGAGTGCGAGGCGGGCGCGCTCTGCAAGGAGATCCTGCCCGACGCCCCGCTGACGGAGCCGGCGCGCAGCCCACGGGAGACCGGCGAGCCCCGCTCGGAGACGCGGCTGAGCAGCTCGGAGCAGCGGGTCGCCACCCTCGCCGCGCAGGGCCTGACCAACCGGGAGATCTCCGCGAAGCTGTACCTCACGGTGAGCACCGTCGAGCAGCATCTGACCCGGGTCTACCGCAAGTTGCAGATCAGCTGCCGCAAGGACCTGCCGCTGGACCTGGAGCCGGTCAGCCAGCAGAACGCCTGACCCCGCCTCCGTGAGGCCGGCCGCGCCCCGCCCCGGGGGATTCCGGCGGGGCGCGGCCGGCCGGTCATGCGTCGAGCCGCAGCCACCCGTCGTCGACCATCTTCCGCGACCAGGCGTCCATGGCGACGCGGACCTTGCCGGGATCGGTCTCCCACTCGCGGGCCAGCGAATCGACGGCGAGGTCCACGAAGCCGTCGTTGTGGCGCAGCGCGGCCCACATCGCCGCGCCGATCTGGTTGCAGCGGATCCCGGCGGACCGTCCCTCGGCGCGCAGCTCCAGCTTGCCGTTGACCAGAGCCGTACCCGTCACTCCCGCACCCGGCAGCACTCGCATGGCGTCTCCCTCTCCTCAGGCCCGTTGTCCCTGCACTTCAAGAATCGGCGAAAGGAGGGGAGCGGAACATGGGGATGCCCACCCGGCCGGGGGTGTAGTCAGGAACACCCCGGCGGGTGGGCCGGAGACAACGGTGCCGTCAGTGAAGCCGCGGCGCGGTGCCGATGGGCGAGGGGAGTGCGGTGTCCGCCAGCCGGCGCCTGATCTCCGCCATCACCGCGCCGGCGTGCTCGGTGAGGTAGAAGTGGCCGCCCGGGTAGACGGTGACGTCGAAGTGGCCGGCGACGCAGTGCCGCCAGTCCTCCGCCTCGTCGAGGGTGACCTGCGGATCGCTGTCACCGGTGAGCACCGACACGGGGCACCTCAGCGGCTCGCCGGGCGCGTAGCGGTAGGTCTCCACCGCCCGGTAGTCGCTGCGGATCGCCGGCAGCACCAGTTGCAGCACCTCGGGATCGTCCAGGATCTGCGCGTCGGTGCCGCTGAGACTGGTCAGCTCGGCGATCAGCCGCTGGTCGTCACGCCGGTGCACGTCCTCGTCGCTGCGGCGGCGCATGGGCGCCCGGCGCCCCGAGGCGAAGAAGCGCAGCGGGCGGATGCCGTCGCGCTCGAGGCGGCGCGCCACCTCGAAACCGAGCAGTGCCCCCATGCTGTGCCCGAACAGGGCCAGCGGACGGTCGGTCCACGGCCGCAGTTCCTCGGTGACGAGGTCGGCGAGCCGCCCCATGTCGTCGACGCAGGGCTCGCCCCGCCGGTCCTGCCGGCCCGGGTACTGGACGGCGAGGACGTCGATCGCGGGCGCGAGGGCCCGCGCGACCGGGAAGTAGAAGGTGGCGGAGCCTCCCGCGTGCGGAAAGCACACCAGACGCACCCGGGCGTCGTCCGCCGGACTGAACCGTCGTATCCACAGCCCGTCCGGGCCGGCCGCCGCCGCGGTCACGCCGCCGTCCCCTCGTCCGGTGCCGGGGTACGGCCGTCCGTGTCCCGTCCGACGACGCCGGTGTCCCTGCCGCCGAGGCGCTCGGCGACGGTATCGCCACAGCCGCTTCCGGCGATCACCACCAGCCGCTGGTCGTTCCGGTCTGCCACGTCGGGCTCCTAGCGCGAGTGTGTCGGGACGAATGCCCTGCCACCATCGCAGTCCCCCCGGCCCCCGCACACCCTTAGCCGCCCCCTAGAGATCGGCAGGGTGTGCGTCTCGGGCCGGGCGGCCTTCCGGGCAAGGCATCCGCGGACGATGGCGCTCAACGCCTGTCCGCCCGCCTCCGGCGGGCTGCCGCTGCCCGGTGGCCGCGCCGTGTTCGCCGGTGGTCGTCCCGCCCGCCGCGCCGGCGGTCAGGCGGCCCGGCGCCCGCCGGCCGCGACGAACAGGTCGGTGCGCACGCGCACGGGGGTGCGGCCGTAGGCGATGCGGGAGGTGAGGCGCGCGCCGGCCGGGGTCCGGGTGACCACGGACGCGGCGCGCGCCCGCATGAACTCCGCGACCGGCCCGCCCACTCCGAAGAACGCCATGGACTGCACGCGCTGCATCCGGGTCACGGCGTCGGCGACGGGCCGCCGCTGCGCTTCGAAGGCGGCGAGCCGCTCACGCCGTACGTCCCCGGCCGCCAGGGCCTCGACCAGTACGGGGTGCAGGACGGCGGCGTCCTGGAGGGCGAGGTTGATGCCCTGGGCGCCGAGCGGGCCGTGGGTGTGGGCGGCGTCGCCGAGCAGGACCAGCCCGTCGCGCGTCCAGGTCTCGGCCTGGGCGGCGAACACGTCGAGCAGCGACAGCGCGGACAGGCTCGTCAGGTGCTCGTGCAGCAGGTCCGTGAACTGCGGCAGCGCGGCCTTCAGTTCGTCCCTGACCGCGTCGATGCCGCGTGCGGCCACCTGGTTCCAGCTGCCGTGCGGCAGGGTCCAGCCGATCCGCAGCCGGTCGGGGTGGGTGTCGTGGACGAGGACGGCTGCCTTCCCGGCCCGGTGGATGCGCACCCGGCCCGTGGACCGCCCGGCCGCGGGCAACGTGTACCACACGACGTCCTGGTCGAAGACCTCACGGCGCCCGGCGTCGATCCCGGCCAGCGCCCGCGTCTTGGAGAACCGCCCGTCGGCACCGACGACCACACAGGCGTGGACCTCGACCCGTCGGGCACCGGACCGCGCGACCACGGCTCCGGTGACACGGCCGGCGTCCTGTGTCAGGGCGCCGAGGCGGTGGCCGTCGAGGTGGGTGAAGCCGGGCAACCGCTCGCACGCGGCGAGGAGTTCGGCCAGCAGGTGCGACTGCGGCAGCGCCAGCAGGCGGTTGTGGGGTGCGGGAAGGTGCCGGTAGTCGATGTCGAGGAGCACCTTCTCGCGCCGCAGCACCTGGAAACCGTCGAGCGTGCGGGCGCCGCGCGCCGACGCCTTCGCGAGCACGCCCAGTTGGTCGAGGACGAGCTGGCCGCCCGGCTGGAGGATCTCGCCGTGGAAGTCACGGCGGGAGAACGAGGACGGACCCGCCCGCTCCGCGAGCGTGACGCGGATGCCGGAGCGCAGCAGCATCAGGGTCAGGGCGAGCCCGGCCGGGCCCGCGCCGACGACCAGCACATCGGTGTGCATGGTGGTGTCCCGCCACCGGGAGGGGCCCACGGCTCAGACCGCCGCCCGGGCCGAGAGCAGCTCGTTGACGAGGTCCAGATACTGGCGCGGCGTCTCGGCCTCGTCGATGGCCTCCTCGTCGAACGTGATGCCGTGGTCCCGCTCGATACGGCCGGTGGTCTGCAGTATCGCGAGAGAGTCGTATCCGAGATCGAGGAACGGGGTGTCCAGGATGTCCCCCTCGAGGTCGGTCCACTCCTCCTCGCCCGCGCACTCGCGCAGCAGCGTGACCAGGTCGCTCAGTTCCAGACGCTCCATCATGTTCTCCTCGGTGGGTTACGGGTGGTGCGGTGCCGCCACGGCCGGGCCGCCACGGCCGGGCCGCCACGGCCGGGCCGCCACGGCCGGGCCAGCCAGTCAGGTGCGGCCGGGCCGGCCGGGGCCGGCCGAAGGTGTCGGAGGTGGCCGGCCGGGAGCCGGTCGGCCGGGGGCGGCCGAGGGGCCGTCCGGCCGGGGCCGGCCGCCGGGAGACGGCCGGAGGGGGACCGGCCGTGGCCCGGCCGGCCCGTGGCTCAGTCGGCCGCGCGGAGCACCACCGCGGAGTTGAAGCCTCCGCGTCCGCGCGCCAGGACCAGGGCGGTGCGCAGGGCGCCGCCGCGCGGGGTGCCGGTGACCAGGTCGAGGGGGCAGTCGGCGGCGGGCCGCCGGGTACCGGGCGTGGGCGGGATCACCTGGTCGCGCAGGGCGAGCAGCGCGGCCGCGAGGTCGAGTGCGGAACCGCCCGCCAGCAGCCGTCCGGTCATCGCCTTGGGCGCGGTGACGGGCACGCCGTACGGCCCGAACAGCGAGGTGATCGCCTCGGCCTCGGCCCGGTCGGCGTCCCGCTCCCCCGCCGCGTCCGCGAACACCACGTCGATGTCGCCGGGTTCGGCCCCGGCGTCGGCGAGGGCGAGCCGGGCGGCGTCCCCGAGCCGGGCCTCGTCGGCGCCGTCGAAGGTGGCGGCGTACCCGGCGAGACTGCCGTAGACCCGCGCCCCGCGCTCCCGCGCGCTCCCGCCGTCCTCCAGCACGAGCATCGCGCCGCCCTCCCCGGCGATGTGCCCCGAGGCGTCGGCGGCGAAGGGCAGGTAGGCGTGCTCGGGGTCGTCGACCGTGGACAGGGCGCCGTCCGCGAGATGCGCGGTCCAGCCCCACGGGCACAGCGCCGAGTCGACGCCCCCGGTGACGACGAGCCGCGCCCCCTTGCGGAGCTGGCGGCGGGCCTGCGCGGCGGCGTCGAGGCCCCCGGCCTGCTCGGACACGAGCACCCCGCTCGCGCCACGCGTGCCGTGCCGGATGGAGATCTGGCCGGTGTTGACGGCGTTGAACCAGGCGAACGCCTGGTAGGCACTGACGTGCTTGTTGCCCTGGTGCCACAGGGCCTGCAGTTCGCGCTGGCCGAACTCGAAGCCGCCGGCCGAGCTCGCGGTGACCACGCCGGCCGCGTACTCGGGCAGCGCCTCCAGGTCGGCTCCGCAGTCCTCGACGGCCTCCTTGGCCATGGCGAGGGCGAGCCGGGTGACCCGGTCGGTCTGCGGCAGCAGCCTGCCGGACACGTGCTCCTCGTCGGCGAAGCCACGTACCTCGCCCGCGAGCCGCACCGGATAGCCGGAGGCGTCGAAGCGGGTGACGGGTCCGAGGGCGCTGCGGCCCACCAGCGCGGCGGCCCACCAGGCCGCGGTCCCGAGCCCCCCGGGGGCGGCGATCCCGACGCCGGTGAACACGGCGGTGGCCCGGGCCACCGAGACGGTGCCGGTCACGCGGCCTCCTTCAGCCGGGGGGCGGTGAGCACCATGGCGCTCTGGAAGCCCCCGAACCCGCTGCCGACGCTGACGACGGTGTCGGTGCGGTGCTCGCGGGCGGTCAGCGGTGTGTAGTCGAGGTCGCAGGCCGGGTCGGCGTCGTGCAGGTTGGCCGTGGGCGGCACGGTGTCGTGGGTGATGGCGAGGGCGCACGCGGCGACCTCGAGGGAGCCGATCGCGCCGAGCGAGTGCCCGATCATCGACTTGATGGAGCTGACGGGAATCTCGTACGCCCGTGTGCCCAGGCTCTGCTTCAGGGCGGCGGTCTCGTGACGGTCGTTCTGCTTGGTGCCGGACCCGTGCGCGTTGACGTGGTCGACGGCGGACGGATCGAGGCGCGCCTCGTCGAGGGCCCGCCCGATCGCCCGCGCCATCTCGTTGCCGTCGGGCCGCAGGCCGGTCATGTGGTAGGCGTTGCTGAGACTGGCGAACCCGGCGATCTCGGCGTAGACCCGCGCCCCACGCCGCCGTGCCCGCTCGGCCTCCTCCAGGACGAGGACGGCGGACCCCTCCCCCAGCACGAACCCGTTGCGGCTGCGGTCGAAGGGCCGCGACGCCGTCTCCGGCTCGTCGTTGCGCGGGCTGGTCGCCCTGATGGCGTCGAAGGACGCGACGGAGATCGGGGAGATCGGCGCCTCGGTGGCCCCGGCGAGCATGACGTCGGTGCTGCCCTCCCGGATCAGCTCGACGGCGTGCCCGACCGAGTCGAGCCCGGAGGTGCAGCCGGTGGACACCATGGCGACGGGCCCCTGCACGCCGGCGTCCCGGGCGACGCCGGCCGCCATCGAGCTGGGCACGAAGTAGTCGAACAGCTGCGGTACGGCCCGGGTGTGGTCGACGTTCCAGTGGGCGCCTCGGTCACTGACGACGGCGTACTCGCGGTCGAGTCCGGTGGTGCAGCCGACGGCGCTGCCGAGCGTCACCCCGGTGCGGAGCGGGTCGAGGCCGTCGGCAGCGCCGCTGTCGGTGAGCGCCTCGCGGGCGGCGACGAGCGCGAACTGGGCGGCCCGGTCGAGCCGTTGCGCCTCTTCGGGGCCGAAGCCGTGGTCGGCGGGGTCGAAGTCGGCCTCGGCGGCGATGCGCGAGCGGTAGCCCGTCGCGTCGAACAGGGAGATGGGACGGGTGGCGGTGCGGCCCGAGGTGAGCAGATCCCAGAACGCCACGGTTCCGGTCGCTCCCGGGGCGACGACACCGATCCCGGTGATGACGACACGCCTCATCGGCTGTTCCTCACAGTGGTCCGGACGGGCGGCGGGACTTCGGGCCGCAGACGCCGTACGACACGGCAGGCGCGCCCCACCGTCCCGGGCGCCCGGGTCCCCCGTACGAAGAAGTGGTCGCCGGCGACGGTGCGCAGGGCGACTTCAGCGGTGCTCCAGCGGCGCCAGCCCTCGAGCGACCCCACCGGTACGGCGGGATCGTCCGTGCCGCCGAGCACGAGCAGCGGCACGTCGAGCGGCCCGCCGGTGGAAGGGTCGACGGCGGCGGCGCGCAGGGCGGCGCCCAGGCGCAGGTCGTCGCGCAGGACGGGCAGCACGGCCCGGTGCCACACCCCGCCCGGTGCGATGGCCTCCTCGCCGGGCAGCGCCCCCAGCTCGGCCAGGTGCCGCAGCAGTTCGTCGGCGGGGGCGTCGGCCGCGTCGATCAGGGCGGGCGGCCGGTCCGGTGTCGGAGTGGCGCCGAGGCCGACGAACGACGGCTGGGGCAGCCCCTTGTCGGCGAGCACCCGGGCGAGCGTGTAGGCGACGAGGCCTCCGAGGCTGTGCCCGTACAGCGCGAACGGCCCCTGGTCGGGCCCCCTGCGCCGGAACACCTCGAGAAGGGCCCCGACGAGCTCAGCGCGTCCGACCGCCGGGGCCTCGCGCCGCCTGGGCCCGCGGCCCGGCAGCACCAAGGGCACGACGTCGACACCCGCCCCGGTGAGAAGGGGCCACCGGTGGAAGCAGTCGACACCGGCTCCGGCGTGCGCGAAACAGTAGAGAGTCACCGGCCGCCCGTCGCCCATACCGCGACTCCCTTCCCCGAGATCACCGCCCCGCAAGAGGCGCCCCATCGCCTTTCGAGGCTGACCAACCCCCCTGGAGAAGCACTCGAGAACCCGTCGGTCTCCGCTCGGCCCACCGTCTGCCCCACCGGTCGGCCGGGAACGCCGAAGGGGCGGCGTTCACCGGCGTGGTACCGGTGTACGCCGCCCCGGGGGCAGGAGGTGTCGCGGGAGACGGCCCGCGCTCCTGCGGGCGATGACGGGGGCCCCGCCCCGCGTCACGCCGCGAACAGGTCGAACGTGGAGCTGCGCCGCGGTCCCGCCAGTACGTCCAGCTGCGGATCCACGGTGAGCATCGCCTGATGCAGCCGTTGCAGCTGCGGCGAGGGCTCGACGCCCAGCTCGTCGATCAGCCGCACCCGCAGCTTGCGGTAGACCTCGAGCGCGGCCGCCTGCCGCCCCGACCGGTACAGCGCCACCATGACCTGCGAGTGCAGGCCCTCGTGCTGCGGGTGCCGCGCCGTCAGGTCCGTCAGTTCGGCGAGGAGTTCGGCGTGCCGGCCGAGCCGCAGGTCGGCGTCTATGCGCCGCTCCACGGTCACCAGCCGGCTCTCCTCCAGTCGCAACACCTCGATCTGCAGGATCGGTCCGACGCGTACGTCGACCAGCGCCGGTCCCGACCACAGGTCGAGTGCCGCCCGGAACCGCTCGGCCGACACGGCGTTGTTCCCCACCTCGAAAGCGGCCTGCCCCTCCCTCATCAGCCGCTCGTAGTCGTGAACGTCCACGCTGCCGTCGGGGATCTGCAGCAGATATCCCCCGTGCCGGGTCGCCAGCACCTCCTTGGCGCTGCCCGGCGCACTGGGCCCCATCGCGGTGCCCAGTCTTCTGCGCAACTGGAGGATGTACGTCTGGAGCGTGGTGAGCGCGCTCTGCGGCGGTTCGCTCCCCCAGATCTCCTCCATGAGCATCGGGACGGGTATGACCCGCCCCGGGTAGAGCGCCATCAGCGACAGAATCTGCCGTGGCTTGGCCGCCGTAGGAACGATCGACCCCCCGTTGACCTCGGCACTCAACGGACCCAGAACCTGAATCTTCACGGTCTCCTCCGTAGTGGTCGAGCTCTCTGTCCAGTTCCTTTCGTTGGCCAGAAATCTGCACCGGCTCGCACGCTAGCGGGGTCCGTCCTTGTCAAGCATTTTTCTGTAGCGGACCTTTAGCCGGCTTCCAAGCGCGGTGTTGCCGAGGGCAGCCGATCCGCTATGGGGAACCTGCACGAACGCTTGAATCGAACTGTTGATTCCGCTGGTGGCGCGCCTGCGGCGGTATCGTCGAGGCAGTCCCGTACACCCTCGCAAACCGCTGCGCGAAATGAGACCGGACGGAGAAACGGACGGAGACAGGATGGAATTCACCAGCCCCGCTCCGGGCCACGACCAGGGGTCCGAGCCGCGCGACGGGCTGCGCCTGTTCGTGTTCCCGCACGCGGGCGGGTCGAGCCTGACGTACCAGGACTGGCCGGATCGTTTCCCCGTCGGCTGGCAGGTGCGCGCACTGGACGCTCCGGGCCACGGCCCGCTGCTGGACGCTGCCCCGCTCACCGACGGCAATGCCCTGATCGGCCATTTCTTCGACCGGCTGGTGCCGGAACTGTCCGCGAACGGCACTCCGTTCGCGTTCTTCGGCCACAGCATGGGCGCCCTCGTGGCATACGAGCTCACCCGCCGGCTCCTCGCCGAGGGCGCCCCCGCACCCGTATGGCTGGGGGTCTCGGCCTGCGGAGCCCCGCGGGGGCACACGGACGAGCCGACCCCGCCGCACCCCGGCGAGTTGTCGGACGCCGAACTGCGCCGCACGCTGGCCGCGTTGGGCGGTACCCCCGCCCAGGTGCTGCGGACGGAGGAACTGTGGCAGGTGTTCGCGCCGGCGATCCGCGCCGATCTGACACTGCTGCGGACCTGGCGGCCGGCCCCGCCCGCCGCTCCCCTGCCAGTGGCGCTGTCGGCGTTCGCGGGCACGCGGGATGCGGCGGCGCTCCCGGCGCGGGTCGCCTCGTGGGCCGAGCACACCGAGCACTTCCTCGGCCTGCACGTCTTCGACGGGGGCCACTTCTACTTCCAGGACGGCCCCGACGCCGCCGCCCGGCTCGCCGGCCGTGTCACCGCCGACGTCCGCGGCGCCCTGCGGTCCGGGCGGGCCGCCGCGGGCCTGCGATGAGCGGCGCGGGCCCCGAGTTCCGCGTCCTGGGACCGGTGGAGGTCCACGACCCGCGCACCGGGTGGCGTGTCGTGCCGCCGGGCGCCAAACAGCGGGTCCTGCTCGCGGTGCTCGTCACCGAGGCGGGCCACACCGTCACCACCGAGCGGCTCGCGGACGAACTGTGGGGCCACGACCCACCGCGCCGCGCGGCCAACGCGGTCCAGGCACACATCGCCCGGCTGCGCCGCCTGCTGCACCCACCCGTCACCGACGCCCCCCTGCCGCACCCGCCGGCCGCCACCGTCCCGGCGCACGCATGGATCGCCACCGGCCCGGGCGGTTATGTCCTGCGGCTCGGGACGGCGACCACCGATGCCGAGCGCTTCCGTCGGCTGTCGGCCGAGGGCCGTGCCGTCGCCGCCGAGGACCCGGACCGGGCCGCTGAACTCCTCGACCGCGCGCTGTCGCTGTGGCGCGGCCCGGCGCTGGCGGACTGCCCTGGCAGCGCGGTCTGCGCGGCCGAGGCCGACCGTCTGGAGGAGCAGCGGCTGACGGTGCTGGAGGCGCTGTACGAGGCCCGGCTGCGCTCGTCCCGGCCCGAGGGAGTGACCGGCGAGCTGGAGCGGCTGGCGGAGGAACACCCCCTGCGGGAACGTTTCTCCGATCTGTTGATGGTGGCCCTGCACCAGGCCGACCGCCGCTCCGAGGCGCTCGCGGTCTACGAACGGGTCCGTCTGCGTCTCGCCAGCGAACTCGGCGTGGCGCCCGGTCCCTCCCTGCGCGGCCGCCGCGAGGCCCTGCTGCGCCACGCCCCGGGCCCGCCCCCCTTCCCCGCCTCACCACAACGGCCGGGCCACGCAGGAGGAACGGACCGCTTCCCGGAGCGCGCGGACCGCGACGGCGCGGCGGCCAGGGAGGCCGAGATGAGGCGCATCGGCAGGCGGCTGACCGAGCTGTCCCGCGAACTGCGGGAACTGACAAGCCGTTTCGAGGCTCTGGCAGCGGACCGGCCCACTCCGGCCGACTCCCTGCCACCGGCCCCCCGCCGCTGACCGGCTCGGCGCTCAGCGCGCGGCATCCCCGGCCGCGGAGGTGCCGTGCAGGGGCTCGGGCAGCGCGATCCGGCGCGGTGCGGCCCGGCCCCAGGGGAATCCGTGGTGCAGTTGCAGCACCGGGTCCTGCCCGTCGGCGGCCTGCACCGCGACGGCGGCCAGCACATCGGGTACGGGTTCCAGCTCGACGAACCGCCACCGTCCCGTCGCATCGTCCGGGGGCGGCCGGAATCCGCGCACGCCGCGGTCCTCGGCCAGGTCGAAGGCGAACTCGTCGAAGGGCAGCCCGAGTCCGAGGCCGCGCGCCTTGGAGTAGGCCTCCTTCAGCGTCCACAGTCGCAGCACGCGCCGGTCACGCGGGCGTCCCTGCGCGGCCCTGGCCACCCACCGCTGTTCCTCGGGCGCGAACGTCTCCACGATGGTGTCGATGGCCTGCGCGTCCCGGTCAAGGCGCTCGACGTCCACGCCGATCCGGTGCCCACGCACCACGCCGAGCAGGTTGTAGCCGCTCGCATGGGAGAGGTTGAAATCGAGTTCGGGTCCGCCCCGGGGCAGTCCGCCGTCCGGCGTCTGCAGAAAGGGCCGCCCCCGGGAGGAGCGGAAGATGACGAGTTCGGCCTCGGCCAGTCCCGCCTCCAGCGCGAGCGCGCGGCGCACCAGGGTGTGCGCGACCAGGTACTGGCGTCGGTCCCGTTCGAACAGGAACCGGCCCGCGATCTGCTGCTCGTGCTCGTCGAGCCAGTGGGTGGCCAGCACCCCGGCGATGGCGGGCGGCAGATCGTCGTTGGCACAGATCCACAGCTTCACCGGGCTGGGCGCGGCCACCTCCCGGTGCTGTGCGGTGACCGTCACCGGGTCCGCTCCGCCGCCGGGTCCGGTCCGGCCGTGCCGTCCCCCGCGAGCCACAGCGACCGCGGGCGCAGCGCGCTCGTGGGCAGCGGCACCACCGGCCCGGCCGGAATCGCGGCCCGCGTGACGTCGACGCCGGCCAGCCACAGCCGGGTCAGCTGCTCGAAGCGGTGGCCGTGCCACAGAGCGGTCAGGTAGTCGCGGGTCTCCGGCAGGTCGTCGAGGAGCGGTGGCAGGGGTGGGCGGTCGCGTCCCGGCCGGGTGTCGCCGGTGCGGGCGAGCCCGCGCACCGGTCCCGGCTGCCGCGCGCGGTCCGCGGCGGCCCGCGGGTCGTGCACGAAGTCGTCGAGGGCGGTGACCAGTTGGGCGGCGCTCGGGGCCGTGACCGCGAGCCGGCAGTCGTGGGCGGCGCGCCCGGAGCGCAGTTCCCGGGCCAGCGCGGTGAGGTCGGACTCGGGTCCGGACGGGCGGCCGCGCGCGGTGAGCCAGTGCGCGAGCCGCCGCGCGGTGTCGACCAGATGGTCCGGGGTGGGCGCCGAGAGCAGCACCAGCTGGGGCTCCCCGTTGTCCTCCTCCGCCACGGCGCCCCGGACCCGGTCCGCCTCCGGGGCGGTGGCGGGCAGGTACTCCTCCAGGATCGCCCGCGCCTCGGTGCCGCCCGAGCCGCGCACCACCACCCGGGCCCTGCGGGGCAGTTCGGCCCCGTCGGCCCGCCGGGGCCGCTCCCAGCGCCCGTCCCCGTCCCGCCCGGCGACGACGGTGCCGTGGCGGAGCTGGAGCACGGCCCGGGTCAGTGCCGCGGCCGCGGTGGCGGTCCCGGCCGCCCCGACGCTGCCCCGCGCCGTCCGGGCGGTCTCGCACAGCGTGCCGCCCTCGGCGGCGGACGGTCCCGCCGCTCCACCGTCCACTCCTCGGTCATGGTCGTCACAGGCCGTGCCGTCTTCGGCTACGGGCAGCTCCACGGCACCGTCGTGCACGCCCCCGCCGAGGTCGCCGTACCCGCTCCGGCCGAGGTGAGCGACCGCGCTGGAGCGGACCACGGCGTGCACGGTGTCGCCGTCCCCGGTCGCCGCGGCGAGCGGCTTGAGCAGCACCGCACCGACCCCCTCGCCCCCGCCGGGCACCTGGCGCGCGGGATGGAGGCGCAGGTCCACGCCGGCGACGAGGGCCGCCGCACACTCGCCCGCGCGCAGCGCGCCGAGCGCCTGGTGCAGGGCCACCAGGAAAGAGGACTCACCGGTGTCGACGCACTGGCTCGGCCCGCTGAGGTCCAGCAGCGCCGACAGCCGGTTGGGCAGGCTCCAGTGGCCGTCGGCGGGCAGGGCGCCGCGTCCGGGTGCCCACTGCCCGGCGGCGAGCAGCAGGTAGTCGCGGGAGCCGGCCGCGACATAGACACCGAGGCTGCGCGGACGGCCGTCCCGCGAGATCAGGGTGTCGAGCCGGGCCCCGGTGCAGCCGGCGCTCTCGAGCGTCTGCCAGGCGGTGTGCAGGAACAGCCGCTCCTGGGGGTCGGTCAGGGCGGCTTCCCGGTCGGTCAGCCGGAAGAACGCGGCGTCGAACTGGTCCACGTGCTCCAGGAAGTGGCCGCGGTCCTCGGCACCCGGCGCTTCGCGTCCGGCCGGGGCGGCCGCGGTGTCCCGCCCGTCGAGCATGTTCTGCCAGAACGTCTCCAGGTCCGGGGCCTGCGGATAGCGGCCCGCGATGCCGATGACGGCGATCCCGTCACGCACGCCGGGAGGGCCTCCACGGTCCTCCACCACCGGCTGCGGAGCTGCGGCCGCGCTCTTCGGCGGCGCGTCGACGGCCGGGGGAGTACCGGCGGCCGCCGGTGCGCCGGCCCCCACGGCCGCGTCCACGGCGGCCGCGTCCACGGCGGGGGCGTCCACGGCGGGGGCGTCCACGGCGGGCGGCCCCGGCTCCGCGGGGGCCGGGGGCCCGCCCGTGAGCAGTGCCACCGCGCTCTGCCGGTCCAGGCTGCCGTTCTTGAATCGGGTCAGGATCTCCCTGTTGTCCATGCCGCCGTGCGCTCCGTCTCAGGCAGCCCGCGCCGCCAGCAGGGCGGCCGCCTCGTCGACGCCGAGCAGGTCGTCGCGGACCGCGTCGAGCAGCGCCTCCAGGTCCGCCGAGCGCGGCCCGCCCGCCTGTGCCGGGAGGTACGGTGCCGGACCTGGTACGGGCCGCGGGGCGGGCGCCGCGGCCGGCGAACCGGTGCGGGAGGCGACGTAGGCGGCCATGGCGTTCAGGCTCGGGTGGTCGTAGAGCGTCACGGCCCGTTCGTCGAGGCCGTAGGTGCGGTTGACGACGGCCACGAACTCGGCGCCGAGGATCGAGTCGAGGCCGAGCAGGTGGAAGGCGGCGTCGGCGTCGATGTCCCACGGCTCGCAGCACAGGATCCGGGCGAGCTCCCTGCGCAGCACGTCGTCGACCTGCTCCGCGCCGGCCGCCGGCGCGGGCCCGGGTGCGGGCCCGGGTGCCGGCTCGAGTGCGGGCGGCGGGCCCAGGACGCCGAGCCGGGTGGCCACATGACGGGCGAACGCCGCGGGCGTCGGGTGGTCGTACAGGGCCGTGACCTTGACGCGGGTGCCGTAGCGGGCGTTGACGACGGCCACGAACTCGACCGTCAGCATGGAGTCCAGGCCGAGCACCTGGAAGGGCTGCTCGGGGTCGATCGCCTCGGCCTTGACGCCCAGGGCGTCGGCCAGCACGGTGATGAGCTCGCCGAGCAGGTCGGCACCACCGGGCGCCGGGAACGCCGGCTGTGAGGCCGTACGCGGGTCGCTGGTCATGGTGGGCTTCTCCAAGGGTCGGTCCCGGTCTGCCGTGGAAGATTGTCCGCTCGGCGGTGCGGCCGTACATCGCCGTCCGTGGTGAACCCGGGCCCACGAGATGGCTCGTGGGAGGGGGCCCGTCCCCTGCGCCTACTCCGCAGGAGTGAGACCCCGTCGTCGGTTCACACCTGCGCCATACGCCCCCGGTCCGCTCCGGCCGGTGGCAGCTGGTTCGTCGCGGGTATCCGCTGGTCCGTGGCCAGCGGGGTCTCGGGTGCGGCCATCAGGATCGACTGCTGCAGCCGGCGCAGCCGCGCCGAGGGCTCGAGGCCCAGGTCGCGCACGAGTGTGCCGCGCAGCCGGTGGTAGACGTCGAGCGCCTCACCGCGCCGGCCCGAGCGGTGCAGGGCCATCATGAACTGGGCGTGCAGGTTCTCGTGGGTGCGGTAACGGCTCGTCAGCACGGTCAGCTCGGCGAGGAGTTCGCGGTGGCGGCCGAGCCGCAGGTCGGCCTCGATGCGCTGGTCGAGAGCGCACAGCCGGCTCTCCTCCAGCCGCTTGGCCTCCATCTGCAGCTGCGCACCGGTCTGTACGTCGGCGAAGGCGGAGCCGGTCCACAGACTCAGTGCCTCGCGCAGTTTGCGGGCGGCGCCCGGGAAGTCCCCCGCGTCCATGGCCCGGTAGCCCGTGCCCGCCAGCCGCTCGAACTCCCGCAGGTCGCTGGTGCCGCCGCCGGTGACGAGCAGATAGCCGCCGGGCGAGGTCACCAGGACCTCCTTGGCACTGCGGGCCGGCACGGCCCCGCCGGGCGTGTCCTTCGCCAGCGCGACGGTGATGAGTTCGCGCAGCTGCAGCACGTACGTCTGCAGGGTGGTGCGGGCGCTGCGCGGCGGTTTGCCCGCCCACAGCTCCTCGATCAGTCCGGCGACCGGCACCACCTGGTCGGCGTGCAGCGCCAGAAGGGTGAGGACCTGCCGAGGCTTCGGTGCCGTCGGGGCGATCGACACCCCGTTCTCCCGGACGTCCAGTGCGCCCAGTACGTCGATGTCCACGCCGTCTCCCCCTGGTTTCTTCTGTGGTGTCCGGCTCTACGATTACAAAACAGCATGGCCGGTTTGTCAACATCAAACCGTCCAGACTGTTTTATTGTCCGCCGCTAGACCGGCCCTCAAGTCCGGCCAGACCTCACACCACCAGTAAAAACGCTGCCGTCACCCACTGGACAGCACGCTGCGGAAACCGGCTCCGAGGCGAGGCTCCAGGGGGGCTCGACCGGGACTCGAGCAGCCGATGACCATATAACAGACCACCCGTACTGTTTACGCTCGGCTGGACAGCAGCCCGTCGAGGGCCTCGGCCGACGCGAGCCGGGGCAGCAGCAGGTCCCAGAACTGCTGGAGCGTGGCCTCGGACAGCCACATACGGTCGTCCGCGCCGAGCTGCTCGAAGCCCACCGTCGCCGCCACCACGGCGACCGTCGCGTCGGGCGCGGACACGCCCACGGCGAGAACGCCCTCGCGTTCGGCCTCCTCGAGCACCTCCTCGACCCAGCTCTGCCACAGTCCGCGCAGGTCCACGGCGTCCTCCCGGCGCGGTGCACCGTTCCCCAGCTGGAAACCGGCCCGGACCACGATGTCCTGGTCCAGCCGTGCCATCAGGGCATGGGTGGCGTCGATGAGCCGCCGCAGCGGGTCCGGCCCGCCGCCCTCGGCCGGGTCGACGATGGTGCGGACGACGGCAACCGCCTCCTCCTCCACCGCACGGGCCAGCGCCTGCTTGCTCTCGAAGTGGAAGTGCAGCGCGCCGTTGCTCACTCCGGCCCTCTTGCTGATGGAGGCGAGTGACGCCAGGACGAACCCGTCGTGTGCGAACACCTGGGCGGCAGCTCGCACCAAGGCCTGCCGCGTGCGCACGGCACGCTCCTGTTTCACCATGAAGGTTCTCCTGACCGGGCCGGCCGGTGCGTCACCGGCCGGCCCTCGTCTCGTTCCTGATGCCGCGGCCTACTGCGGCGGGTTGCCGTGCTTGCGCGAGGGCAGGTCGGCGTGCTTCGTGCGGAGCATCGCGAGGGAACGAACGAGTACCCCGCGGGTGTCCGCGGGATCGATGACGTCGTCCACCAGTCCGCGTTCCGCCGCGTAGTAGGGATGCATGAGCTCGGACTTGTACTCCTTGACCATGCGTGCCCGCGTCGCCTCGGGGTCCTCGGCCGCGGCGATCTGACGGCGGAAAATGACGTTGGCCGCACCCTCCGCGCCCATCACGGCGATCTCGTTCGTCGGCCAGGCGTAGGTGAGGTCCGCACCGATGGACTGACTGTCCATCACGATGTACGCGCCCCCGTACGCCTTGCGCAGGACGAGTGAGATCCGCGGCACCGTCGCGTTGCAGTAGGCGTACAGCAGCTTGGCGCCATGCCGGATGATCCCGTCGTGTTCCTGGTCGACACCCGGGAGGAAACCGGGGACGTCCAGCAGCGTGACGATCGGAATATTGAAAGCGTCGCACATCTGAACGAAGCGCGCAGCCTTCTCCGAAGCCTCGATGTCCAGCACACCCGCGAGGCTCTGCGGCTGGTTGGCGACGATGCCGACGACCTGTCCGTCCAGCCGGGCCAGCGCGCAGACGACGTTCCGCGCCCAGCGCTCGTGGACCTCCAGGTACTCGCCGTCGTCGACGATCTCCTCGATGACCCGGGCCATGTCGTAGGGCCGGTTGCCGTCGGCCGGCACCAGGTCCAGCAGGACGTCCGAGCGCCGGTCCGCGGGGTCGGAGCCGAGCACCCTCGGCGGGGCCTCGCGGTTGTTCTGCGGGAGCAGGGAGAGCAGGTAGCGCACCTCGGCGAGGCAGGTCTCCTCGTCGTCGTAGGCGAAGTGGCACACCCCGCTGGTCGCGGCGTGCACGTCCGCGCCGCCGAGGCCGTTCTGCGAGATCTCCTCGCCGGTCACGGCCTTCACGACGTCGGGGCCGGTGATGAACATCTGCGAGGTGTCACGGACCATGAACACGAAATCCGTCAGGGCGGGGCTGTAGGCCGCGCCGCCCGCGCAGGGGCCGAGCATGACCGAGATCTGCGGGATGACCCCTGACGCCTTGGCGTTGCGCTGGAAGATGCCGCCGTACCCGGCGAGGGCGGAGACACCCTCCTGGATGCGGGCACCGGCGCCGTCGTTGAGGGACACGAGCGGTGCCCCGGTGGCGATGGCCATGTCCATGATCTTGTGGATCTTCATGGCGTGGGCCTCGCCCAGGGCACCGCCGAAGATCCGGAAGTCGTGCGCGTACACGAAGACCGTACGGCCCTCCACCGTGCCCCAGCCGGTGATCACACCGTCCGTGTACGGCTTCTTGGCCTCCAGCCCGAACCCGGTCGCCCGGTGCCGGCGCAGCTGCTCGACCTCGTTGAACGAACCCGCGTCGAGGAGGAGTTCGATGCGCTCACGGGCGGTCAGCTTGCCCTTGGCGTGCTGCGCCTCGGTCGCCTTCTCACCGGGTCCGGTCAGCACCTGGCCGCGGATCATGTGCAGTTCGGCCACGCGCCCGCGTATGCCGGTCGGCGCCGTCCCGGTCGGCGCCGGGGCAGTCGTCATTGCCATGTGAGGTCCCTTCCTGGGACAAGGCCGAGGAGGTCCCGCCCCGGGTCCGTTGAAGAACATTATAACAAACCGCATGTGCGGTTTGTAATGTGATGCAAAGGTGAAGGAATTTCGAGGGTCGCGCCGCCGGGTCAGCGCCAGCTGTCGGGGGCGATGTAGGCAGCGGCCCCTCGCCACCAACGGAAGCCCGACATCGGCGATTCCTCGCCCGTCACCTGTCCGCCCGCCTGCAGCGCGCACAACACCGCGGTGAGGGCGGCGAGTTCGACGTCGTCAGGGTTGCCGCGCTCCACCCGGAGCAATGTTTCTCCGCTCTTCATCCGACCGATTCCCCTTTTTCTCGGGCTTTGGGCCACGGTCGGGCAAACCCCTCAAGGACCGCTACGAGACAACTCGAGACCCCCGGGACGAGCCACCCCCGGACCCCATGGAATGGCAAAAAATTTCCGTCCGACAGGGAGGTCCGCCACCCGGTCACCGACCCCGCGAAGCCTCGAAACGGCCGGTCGAAGGCAAGATCCAGCCGGAACGGCTGTTTCGCTCCGCCACATACGGAACAAAGCGCTCCATTTCCTGCAGGCAGGACGGCCCGCCCCCTCTGGAAACGAAACCGGTTGGTATGTATCTTCACATGCCGAGGGAGCTGCCCCTCACAAATCAGGCCACGCGGCCCAGGGGGAACTATGTCTGCCAGCATCAGCACGTTCCGCATCGACCGCGCCATACCCAGCGCGGCGCGCTCCGAGCACGACACGGCGGTGTCCTCAGGGAGCGGGGCCTTCCGCTATCCCTCCCTCACCACCACCGTGCCCAAGGAATTCGTCCATCGCGCCAGCGTCTCCGAGGTCATGCTCACCGACTGGTCACGCCTCGACGACGACCGCTTCACCGTCGCCGCGCAGTGGCCTCGCGGACACAGCTTCTTCGCCAACGTGGACGGCTGCCACGACCCGCTGATCGCCGCCGAAACCATTCGCCAGGCCGGCATCCTGCTGGCGCACGCCGAATACGAGGTCCCCCTCGGCCACCACTTCCTGGTGAGCGACCTCAGCGTGAACGTCGACCCGCAGCACATCCGCGTCGACTGGACCCCCGCGACGCTCGACCTCCGTGTCACCTGCTCGGAGGTGAAGTGGCGCGGTGACGAACTGGTGGGGTTCCGCATCTCGGTGGAGATACACCGCGAGGGTTGCCTCGCCGCGACGGGAGGGGGCTCCCTGACGACCATCGCCCCCAAGGTCTACCAGCGGCTGCGCGCCCGGCACCTCCCCGAGAACGGCCGGCCGCAGGTCATCGGACTGACGGCGCCGGAACCCCCGCAGCTCGTCGGACGCACCTCCCCCATGGACGTCGTCCTCTCCCCCATCGGCGAGTCGCACCGCTGGCAGCTGAGGGTGGACACCCGCCATCCCGTGCTCTTCGAGCACATGGTCGACCACGTACCCGGCATGGTGCTGCTCGAGGCCGCCCGCCAGGCCGCGGCCGCGACCCTCGGCCATGCGTCCCTGCCGTTCGACATCACCAGCGAGTTCACGCGCTACGTCGAGCTGGACGCCCCCTGCATGATCGAGGCCTGCCGCCTCGTCACGGGCCGCACGGACCGCGAGGACTCCGTGCTGGTGACCGCCCATCAGCAAGGGGTGTCCGTGTTCCGGTCCACGGTGACCATGGCGTCGATCACGGAGTGACCGGCCGGACCGCCGCCGCAGGTCAGGCCTTTCAAGGACAGGGAACACCGTTCACGGGAGGCCTGCCCCATCCGCAGCACCGTGAGTCATCCGCCTCTCCCCTCGCCGCCGGTCGTTTTCAGCAGTCCGTTGCATCTGGTACGGCCCGGAGGACTGCGTCGAGCCCAGCCATCTGTAATATACAAACTAGACGGTTTTTTTGGGCTTGCCAGATGGAGGAGGCCGTAATGGCGAAGCAGGACCGGGCCATCCGGACACGACAGACCATCCTCCGGGCGGCGGCGAAGATCTTCGAGGAATACGGCTACGAGGCCACGACCATCAGCGAGATCCTCGCCGAGGCGGGCGTGACCAAGGGCGCTCTGTACTTCCACTTCCAGTCCAAGGAGCAGCTGGCCCAGGGCGTGCTCAACGAGCAGGACAGCGGATTCATCATCCCCGCGCGGGCCTGCAAGGTGCAGGAGATCGTGGACGCCTCGATGCTGCACGCCTACCGACTGCAGACCGATCCCATGGTGCGCGCGAGCGTGCGCCTGTCGATGGACCAGCGGGCCACCAGCCTGGACCGGGCGGGCCCGTTCCGGCGCTGGAGCGAACTCGCCCAGGACCTGCTGGACCAGGCACAGGCCCAGGGCGAACTGCTGCCCCACATCACGACCAAGGAGACCGCGAACGTGATCGTGGGCGCCTTCGGTGGCGTTCAGTCCATGTCCCAGGCGCTCAGCGACTACTCGGACCTCCTGGACCGGGTCAGCGACCTGATGCGCCTTCTGCTGCCCAGCGTGGCGCAGCCCTCGGTCATCGCCTCGCTGCACATGTCCGCCTCCCGTGGAGCGGAGGTGTACGAGGAAGCCGTGCGGCTGACGAAAGAACACGAGGCCGCACTACTGAGCAAGGGAATGGTGCAGCTGGACCACCTCGCGCCGAAGACCGCCTGAGGTCCCGGATCCCCCGCGGACCCTGCCGTCCACCGGCCGTACAGGTGCAGGTGCGTTGCTACAGGAAGCGGGCAGGCTGACCGCGGCCATGCCCGAGTGACCTGCGACAAGGGGGAGTGGAAACGTGGGTGCACTGGTGGGGAAGACAGCTCTCGTGACGGGCGCCAGCCGCGGGATAGGCAGGGGGATCGCGCGCAGGCTGGCGCAGGAGGATGCCCTGGTCGCGGTCCACTACGGCGGCAACGAGACGGCCGTGCAGCGGACCCTGGACCTGATCGCCCAGGAGGGCGGACGGGCCTTCGCCGTCCGTGCCGAGCTGGGCGTGCCGGGCGACGTCGAGTCCCTGTACGCCCGGCTCGAGGACGAGCTGGCGCGGCAGGGGGCGGGGCCCGAGATCGACATCCTGGTCAACAACGCGGGAATCAGCGGATCCGCGCGCATCCACGAAGTGACGCCCGAACTGTTCGACCGACTCTTCGCCGTGAACACCAGGTCCCTGCTCTTCCTGGTCCAGCGAGGCCTGAAGAACCTGCGCGACGGCGGCCGCATCATCAATGTGTCGTCCGCGTCCACGCGGGTCGCCTACCCCGAGTCCGTCGTGTACTCGATGACGAAGGGCGCCCTGAACACCTTCACCCTGGCCCTGGCCAAGGAACTCGGGCCGCGCGGCATCACGGTGAACGCGGTCAGCCCCGGTTTCGTCGAGACCGACATGAACGCGGAGAAGCGGACCACCCCGGAGAACAGGGCGGCGCTCGCCGCCTGGTCCGTCTTCAACCGGGTGGGCCTGCCGTCCGACATCGCCGAGATCGTCGCCTTCCTGGCGGCGGACGCGTCGCGCTGGATCACCGGGCAGTGCCTCGACGCCAGCGGCGGCTCCCGTCTCTGACCGCGTCACCGCCCACCCGGCTCACATCCTTCGCCACGAATGGCACGCACACCAGGAGGTCAGGGATGACTGCTGCTCGGCATGCCGAACGCCCCGAAAACCCGAACGCCGTGACGGCCCCCAGGACGAACGCCCTCGGCCAGGTCCTGGTGGTGGGCGGCACGGGATTCATCGGAAGCGCCGTACTCAGGGAGCTGCTGCGCTCCCGCCGATCGCCCGACGACGGGCCCCGCCCGCGCGTCCTGTCCCGCGGGGCGCAGCCGACGGCCGGAACCGACCGGATCCGGCATGTGGTCGGCGACCTGACCGAACCGGCCAGCCTGGAGGGCATCTGCTCGGGAGTCGACACGGTGGTGCACGCGGCCAGTTATGTGGGACGGGACCCGCAGCAGTGCCGGGCCGTGAACCACATGGGCACGCGCGCCCTGCTGGACGAGGCCCGCCGGCAGGGGGTGCGGCACTTCGTCTATGTCAGCACGGCGTCCGTCTACGGGATGGGCCCCCAGCGGGGCCCCCGTGAAGGGCAGGTCAGGCCCGCGCCTGTCTCCCCGGCCAGCACCACGCGCCTGCGCGCCGAGGACGAGGTGCGCGCCGAGGGCGGCATCGTCCTGCGCCCCCATCTCGTCTACGGCGCGGGCGACCGCTGGTTCGTGCCGACCCTCGCCCGGCTCCTGCGGCAGGTGCCGTCCTGGCCGGCCCCGGCCACCGCCCGTTCCTCCGTGATCGCCGTCGAGGACCTCGCCCGGGTCGTCGTCGCCCTGGCCGGGCAGCCCGGCGGCGGCGAGACCTACCACGTCGCCGACCCCCGGCCGCTGTCCATGCACCGCCTGTGCGCCCGTATGCGCGTCCTGCTGCGGCTGCCGGAAGCGCAGCGGATATCGCTCGAGGACCACCGGTCGCTGGTGAGGAGTGCGATGCCGGAGCTCTCCGACCACCAGTACGCCCTGCTCACCGAGGACAACTGGTTCGACACGGACCGGGTGTGGCGCCGTACCGGCCTGAATCCGGGCCCGGGCTTCGAGGACCGCTTCGCGGCCTGCGCCTCCTGGTACGCGCGTCACCTGCACGCCGGCGTCCGAAGGAAGCAGACCGGCTCCCCCGCCGGGAACGGCTCGACGGCTTCCGCGCGCGGTCGAACCGCTCCGGCCCGCTCATGAAGGGTGCCTGTGCGGCCGCACTGAAGCCGGCCGCACAGGCACCTCCGTCCCACCGAGGGGCGGTGGGGTCGCGCCCTCAGTCCGTCCCGGCCGTCGCCGCGACCACGGGCCGTACCCTCAGTGCCAGCCAGGTCGGTGCCAGGGTCGCCCCCAGGGTGACGGCGGTGACGACACCGATCGTGCCGGGATAGATCCAGAGCGGGCCCGACGGCAGCCACGAGTCGGCCGCGGAGAGGCTGAACGGGATCAGCGACATCGCGGCCGCCACCGTCCCCAGGATCACCCCGACCGCTGTCACCAGGAGTGCCTCCCCCGTGGCCATCCGCAGCACCTGTGCGCGGGTCGCTCCGTTCAGACGCTGCAGCCCGAACTCACGGCGCCGGCTGTTCGTCGACATGATCAGACTGTTGATCATGGAGATGGCGGCGTAGCCGACGATCGCGCCCCCCAGCAGGTAGTTGATCCAGGCCATCACCTCCATGGACTCCACATGCGATTCCACCAGGGTGTCGCGGTCGACGACCATCGTTCCCGGCACGGAGTCGGCCAACGGGGCCAGTGCGGCGGCCAGTTGGGCCTCGCTGGTGCCCTCGTCCGCACGCACCATGATCTGCGAGGGCAGCCCGCCGCTGGTGTGCGCGGCCAGCGTCGCCGCGGGCATGAGCCCCATGTCGTAGCCGGTTCGCCCCTGGTAGACGGCCACCACTGTCAGTTCCCGCGCACTGCGGTCGCCCAGCCGCACGGTGACCGTGTCGCCGATGTCCAGGTCCAGGTGGTCGGCCTTGTCCTCGGTCAGCGCGATCGAGGTGCCCGTCAGTCTGCCCAGATCGCCTCGGGTGACCTCGGCCGCGAACGTGGCCGAGACTCCGTCGGCGCTGACGCCCTGCAGCGGCAGCCCGTCCTCGGACTGCGAACTGTCCTGGGGCTTCTCGATGAAGCCGAGGCTCCCCGTGTACAGGCTCGCGCCGGCGACGCCGTCGGTGGCGCGCACCCGTTCCAGCAGCGCGGGATCGATGCCGCCCGATGCCGTGGTGAGCACGGCGTCGGCCCGCAGGTTCTCCACGTACGCCGTCTCGGCCGCGTCCACCATGGTGGTCTGCAGATAGATGTTGCCGGTGGCGTAGCCGACGGCCAGCATCACCGGGGTGACGACGGAGGCCATCCGCACCGCCCGCACCGTGGAGTTGAGCAGCGCCAGCTCTCCGTTGACGCCGGTGAGCCGGCGAAGCGGCACGGCCAGCGCCTTCACCAGGGTCTTGGTGAGGCCCGGCGTCAGCAGCGCAATGCCGATCACCGCCACGATGACGGTGGGCCCCGCGGTGACGGCGGCGATGGTGCCGTCGAACAGCACGATGGTCAGGGTGGCCAGGGCCGCCGTACCACTGAGGAAGAGCACGGAGAGCACGAGCCGTGTCTTGTTGAACCACCGCTGCTGTGTCGCCGCCTCGGCCAGCGCCTCGGTCGGCTTGGCGGTCACCGCTCGGCGGGCGCCGATCCACCCGCCGAGCAGCGCGGTCAGCAGCATCGCCCCGGTGGCCGCGCCGCGCGGGATCCAGCCCAGGGAGAAGTCCAGCACCTCGGCGGCGAGCCCTGCGTCCACGAGCGCGTCGAACAGCAGCCGTCCCAGCGGTGGACCGAGCAGCCAGGCCACCGCTCCGGAGACGAGGGACAGCAGCAGCGTCTCGCCGAGCAGCATGCGGCGCAGCTGGCCCGGTGTGGCGCCGATCGCCCGCAACAGGGCGAACTCGCGCCGACGCTGCTGCACGGCGAGCCCGATGGTGCTGGAGACGATGAAGATGGCCACCAAGGTCGCCATGCCACCGAACACCGCGCTGAGCACGATCAGTTGCTTCCTGCCGCTGAGCACCAGCGGATCCTCCACGGCTCCCCGGTCGTCCCCGGTGACCACCTTCACCGGCTGCCCGTTCAGGGCCTCGGCGATCCGCTCGCGGACCTCCTTGACGTCGGCTCCGGAGGTGGTGTCCACAGCGAGGGTCTGGACACCACCGGCCGGGTACGCCAGCCGCGCGGTGTCGGGCGCGGAGAAGAACAGCGTCGATCCGATGGCGCCCTGGCCGTGCTGGGGCCGGACGATGCCGGTCAGCCGGTAGGTGTCGGCGGTGCCGTGCGCCGAGACCCGTACCTCGTCGCCCACCTTCGCTCCGGCCGCGTCGGCCAGCCGGGTGTCGAGGACCACCTCGCCGGCGCGGGTCGGCGCGGCTCCGGTGCGCAGTTGGTAGGGGGCCAGTGCGGCCGACTCCCAGCCGTGGGCCTGGGCTTCGCCGTCGTCGGGTCCCACGGGCCGCCCGTCGCGCAGCACCGCCGCGTCGAAGGTCCGCTCCTCCACGACCTCGCCGACACCGTCCACGGCCCGTACGGCGGCCGCGGTACCGGCCGCCAGCGGCACCTGCTCGGGCAGGACGACGGTCTCGGCGTCCCCGCTCGTCGGAACGACGTAGGAACGGTCCCCGGTGACCAGGATCTCGGCGCGGGCGAGCCGCTGCGGGGGTGCGTTGTTCCGGATCGCGGTCTCCAGCAGTCCGCCGCAGACCAGCACGATGAGGGCGCCGAAGCACAGCGCCACGAAGGTCGCGATGAACGCGACGACCCTGAAGCGCAGCATGCGCGCCGCCATGGTCAGCATCAGACGGCCTCCCTCAGCGAAACGTCCCGCCGGCTGTCCCGCGCCCGCGAGACCAGCCGCGTCATGCGCTCGGCGACGGCGTCCGGGGTGGGCGTGTGCAGCTGGTCGACGAACCGGCCGTCCGCCAGGAAGACGACCGTGTCGGCGTAGGAGGCGGCCACCGGATCGTGGGTGACCATGACGATGGTCTGGCCGTCGGTGGCCACCGACTCCCGGAGCAGAGTGAGGACTTCGGCGGCGGTCGTGGTGTCCAGCGCACCGGTCGGTTCGTCGGCGAACAGCACCGTGGGCCGCACCGCCAGGGCGCGGGCGATGGCCACCCGCTGCTGCTGGCCGCCGGAGAGCTGGGAGGGGCGGTGCCGGATGCGCTCACCCAGGCCGACCCGCTCGATGACCTCCCGGATCCGGTGGCGGTCAGGCTTCCGGCCGGCCAGCTTCAGCGGCAGCATGACGTTCTGCTCGACCGTCAGCGCCGGCATCAGGTTGAACGCCTGGAAGACGAAGCCGACTTGCTCCCGCCGCAGCTTGGTCAGCTGGGTCTCGTCGAGCTCGGCGAGGTCACGGCCTCCCAGCAGAACCTTGCCCGAGGTGGGGCGGTCCAGTCCCGCCGCACAGTGCAGGAAGGTGCTCTTGCCTGACCCGGACGGTCCCATGACCGCGGTGAAACTGCCGGGTGCGAAGCCGACGGAGACGCCGTCCAGCGCCGTAGTGGTGGTGCTCGCCGCTCCGTAGACCTTGTGTACGTTCTCAAGCCGTACGGCCCACTGACTGCTTGCCTGTTCCCTGTCCATGATCCACGTCCCCGATAGGCCCGTTGGTTATTTCTCGACAAGGAATTTACGAAGTCATGGCCATCGAGGAGACGGACCGGCACCCCGAGTAGGGGGCCGGCAGGGCAGGTTCAGGGGTCGGGGACGACACCCCTGAAAAGTTCAGGGGCACACCCCTACAGCGGCAGCGTGATGCCGAGCTCCCGCATGGCCATCGACGGAGGCCCGCCCTCGGACCTCTCGGTCTTGCACCCCTTGCTGCCCGGCGCGAGCGTACGCGGGTCGACGGCCTCGGCGGGCGCCCCCGTCACGTACAGGCCCTCGGGGTCGGTGTCGCGGTCGTGGGGCAGCAGCCAGAACACCCGGCGGCGGAAGGTGCCCGAGGAGCGGGACGGCTTGGCGCCGGCCCCCAGCAGCGCGTAGCCGACCATGCGGCCGTCACGGTGGTAGGCGGGCCTGCCACGGCGCGTCGGCAGCCGGTCCAGGCTCTGGCGTACGTAGTCGAGCGGGCTGATGTCCTCGAGCCAGACGAAGTCGGCCTCGTGGACCAGCTCGTCCTCGGCGATGAGAGCGCTCATGCTGTCTCCTCGTCGGCGACCAGTCCGATGCCCGGGTAGTACTTGCGCTGGTTGGACAGGATCATCTCCTTCGGAGATGCCAGTCCCACCGCCTCGCGGACCCGCGCCGCGAAAGCCCGGGACGAGATCGCCGGAGCCCCTTCATTTTGACACCACGTCCTGTAGACCGCGTAGAGCTGTGTCTGTTCCGCCCTCAGTGCCGGCTCGAGCCGGCACGATTCCGCCAGGAAGCGGCCGGTGTCATCCTCGGTCTCGGCGTACGCCGTGGTGGCGATCCGCACCCGCTCCGGGCCGGTGAGGTCCCTCTCACCGGCCAGATAGCGGCGGGCGCCCAGGATCAGCCAGTTCAGGATACCGGGGCCCTCCTCGGCGACCAGGACGTCCGCAAGGTTGTCGATCTTCCGGTCGTCGGACACCACCCGCTCGAACGGGATCAACCGCATCCGCCGCCAAAAGGCGAAACCACCCGTACCCACCTCGGGACGGTGATTGCCCAGCAGCCACAGCTTGTGCGTCGGCTGGAAACTGAAGAAGTCCTGCCGCATCCGCCGTGCCTTGATCCGGTCCCCACCCGTCAGCAGCTTCACCCGCGCCTCGTCGAAGCGGTCCCCCGGCTTGACCTCACTGCACACGATCACCCGCCGCCCGTGCAGCTCCGCCAGGTCCGTGGGGTGCCCCTCGTAGGGCCGGGCCATCAGGAAACCGGGCGGCGCCGCGTCCGCGTAGTCCCCCACCAGCTTCATCAGCACGTCCAGCAGCACCGACTTGCCGTTCTTGCCCGAGCCGAACAGAAAGGGCATCACCTGTCCGCCGACGTCCCCGGTGATGGAGTACCCCAGCAGCAGGTGCAGAAAGCCGATCATCTCCGCGCCCTCCGGCCCGTCGCCGAAGGTATCGGCGAGAAACCGGTCCCAGCGCGGAGTGGGCATCGGCTGCGGGGCGGCCGTAGTGGAACGGGAGTGGAAGTCCTTCTCCGGATCGGGCGTACGCATCAGCCCTGTACGCAGGTCGACGACCCCCGCCGGCGTGCACAGGGCGTACGGATCGGCGTCCAGCCGGGCGGGGTTGAGCACCATCCCGGGCGCGGACCTGGCCTGCATGAGCATCGCGTTCATGCCACTGGTGCTCAGCGCGCGCCGCCGGTGCTGCTGCAGCGCGCTCGTGCTGTGCACGCCCCGCGGGTCGTCGGTGGCCAGGGACTCTGCCAGGTCGCCCGCGGCCCACAGGACCGTGTCGTCCTCGTCCATCTGCCAGCGGGTGCTGTCCCAGCGGTACCAGCCGAGCCCGGGGACGTGCCGGTAGTCGTGGGAGTAGAGCTTGACGAACAGTTTGGCGTTGCCCCGGTCGCTGAGCGTGTCGGGCAGCAGCCCGCCGGCCGTGGCCTCCCCGTCCCCTCCGGCGGCAGGCGGCCAGCTCTCGATCGCCGGCTGGGGGATCTGCGGAGTGGGCTGGGTGAGGATCTGCGCGGCGACCGCCTGCGCGTCGAAGAACGCGCCGTCGTCAGTGATCACCCGCGGCCCCCCGCGAACAGCGGGCGAAGCCGCCCCGCGGCCAGACCGCTGCGGATGACGGCGCGGTCGCGCCGCTCCTGTCCCGGCCGGGCGAGATCCACGACCTCGGGCAGCACCCGTCCGGCCGCCTCCCCGGCCGGGGGCCAGGCCGCCGCCTGGCCCCCGACGGTGCAAGCGGCCCGGTCGCGCGGCTCGGAGGAGCCCGCCCGCCCGGGTAAGGCGGCGCAGGCGGCCACTTCGGCCACGGCGGTCAGGGCACGTGTCACGGCAATACACCCTCCCCCGGCGGCCAGGACGGCCTGCCCGGCCCTGGGCGGCACCGGACGCGGCACCGGCAGGGGCGCGGGCGGCAGCTGGCCGGTGCGCTCGAGTCCGCTCGCCGGCCGGCCAGGTAAGGACGCCGGGTCGTGCACCGGCCCGTCCGGCCCGTACAGGCCTGCCTCCGTCACGATCCCCGGCGCCGGGACGTACCTCGCCCGGAAGCAGACATGGAGCCCTCCTGAGGGCGTGCGCGCGCGCAGGAGGGGCTCGTCGCCCGCCGGGCTCGGCTCACCGCGCAGGGCCGGCGGGGGCACCGGCCGGCACCGGGACGCACACCACCGCGCGGCCGCCGAGGATTGGCCAGCCTCCTGCGCCACGGCGGACGGCTGCCATGAGTCGCTGCGTGGAAACCGCAGCTCATGAGCCATCCGCATCCCCCATCAGCGACCCAAGCGACTCAACGATTGAGACAGATTAGCGAACTACGAAGACAGGAGGGGACACACGGGAAAACAAATAAAACCCAAGTACTGACCTCTGCCCCCCAGCTACCGAACGCCACAGCAGCAGCGACCCGAGCTCCTTCGGTAGCTGTCTCGGTCGCTCAACGAAAGCGCAGGTCACAGGGTATAGAGGATCCTGATCAGCGACTGAAGCGACTCAAGGTCCCTATATATGAGACACACGCGCACACGCGCACACGCGCGAATGTCCTCATATACCCGGGACTTCAGTCGCTTCAGTCGCTGATCCGCCCCTGGAACCCGTCTGACCTGGGGTTTTCCCACAGCGACTGAAAACGGCCAGCCGCTGCTCAGTCGCTCCCCTTCAGTCGCTGCCGGGCTCCGAGGGCCCCCGCACCGCGGTGCAGCGACTCAAGCGACTCTGAAGCAAATCTGCACCCGATGCCTTGCCCTTGCCCTTGCCCTTGCCCTTGCCCTTGCCTCTGCCCTTGCCTCTGCCCCTGCCCCTGGCACATGGTCGCTTCGGTCGCTGGACGCCGACAACAGCATCAGCGCCCCCCATCCGGGCGCTATTACGACGTAATAGCGCGGCTCAAGTACTGCCCGCCAGGCTGCTCAGTGTCCGCCGGGCGGGGACGACCGGTCGGCGGGGACGACCTCATGACAGCGACTACCGCCGGTCCACCGGCACCAGCGGCCACACGGCCCTTGAACCGCCCGGACGTCATCGTCGTGGGCGCGGGGGCCGGCGGTGCCGTGGTCGCGGCGCGCCTCAGCGAGGACCCCGGCCGGACCGTGCTTCTCCTCGAAGCCGGGGCTGTTCCTCGCCGCAGGGACCTGTTCGGGTCCCGTTTGCTGGATGCCCGCCTCGTCCCCGGCGCGCAGCCCGGGCACGCCGCTGTGCAGCCGTACCCGGTACACCTCACACCGGACCACCCGTACACGGTGCCCCGAGGCCGCATCCTCGGTGGTTCGACCACCGTCAACGGTGGTTACTTCATCCGCGCGCGACGGGACGACTTCGACCGGTGGTCGGCCAGGAGCGGCCCCGCATGGTCCTACGACCGCCTGCTCCCCCTGCTGCGCCACTTGGAGAAGGATCTCGACTACGGCGCCGACGGCCTGCACGGCGACCGCGGACCGGTGCCCGTACGGCGTACGGATCTCGGGCACCCGGCGGCCGCCGCCTTCCGGGCTGCCGCACACGAACTGGGCTTTCCCGACGACCCCGACAAGAACGCCCAGGACGCCCCGGGAATCGGGCCTGTGCCGTCCAACACCGTGGACGGGGTGCGCTTCAACACCGGCATCAGCTACCTCCTGGACGCTTTCGAACGCCCCAACCTGACGGTGGAGGGCGGCTGCACGGTGCGCAGAGTTGTCATCAGGCATGGTCGAGCGACCGGTGTGGAGGTGGAACGCGAGGGGGCGGACAGCCTCCTGGAGGCGGGTGAGATCGTCGTCTGTGCCGGTGCCTTCGCCTCGCCGCACCTGCTGCGCCTGTCCGGCGTCGGCCCGCGCGCCGAACTCGAACGCGTCGGTATTCCCGTCGTCATGGACCTGCCTGCCGTCGGCGCCCGGTTCGGCGATCACCCACAAGTGGTGATGGAGTGGATGCCACGCCGCCTGCTCGAGGCGCCGGTCGGCTCATGGCTCGGCGCGGCCCTGCACCTGACGTCATCGGATGGCGCCCACTCCGGGGACCTGGAGATCCTCCAGTCACTCGCACCGATCGCCGGCCTGGTCAGCGGGGACCAGGCCGGCGTCGATGTGCCCCTGGCGTTCCTGGTGTCCGTCCACTCCCCGCGGAACAACGGACGGCTGCTCCTTCCGTCCGCCGATCCGACGGGCCTCCCGGGAGTCGACTACGGCTATCTGCGCACTCCCGACGACAGACGCCGCCTGCGCGAAGCGGTCCGAACGACCGCGGCCCTCATCGACACCCGCGCCTTCTCCGTGGTCTCCCTCGGACTCGCGCAGCCCGGACCGGAGGTGCTGGCCGACGATCGCGCACTGGACGAGTGGGTTGCGGCCCGCCTGGGGACCTCCCACCACACCTGCGGCACGGTGCCCATGGGACCCGCGGCGGACCCCCATGCCGCCGTTGACCACTACGGCAGGGTCCACGGCCTGGCCGGTCTCCGGGTCGCGGACACGTCGATCCTCCCCACAGCCCCGCTGCGCGGCCCCGCGGCGACCGCCGTCCTCATAGGCGAACTCGTGGCCCAGGCCATCCGTCAGGACCTGCCCTGAGTCGGGCTCCTGGAACCACCGACGAAAGCTCGGTCGCCGCCACACCATTACGACGTAATAGCGGGACTCGAGCCCTGTCGGTCAGGCTGCTCGCACAACCGCGCCCGGTCACCGGAAGGAAGCCCCTCGATGGCCTCAGCACCGTGGAACCCGACATTCGAGGCCATCCTCCAACGGGGCCTGCCCGGCCTGGGCAAGGACGGGATCCCCGCGGCCGACGAGCCTCTGGAACGCTACGAACTGGACTCCCTGGCCCTCATCGGGATCGTCAGCGAACTGGAGTCGGCCTTCGGTATCAGTCTCACCGGCCAGGTCGTCATCCCTCGCCACATGCTGACCGCCGGTCAGCTCTGGGACATCGTCTCCGCCGCCCGGCCCCCCTCCCCCGGCCCGCAGGACCCCAGCCCTTGGGCCATCGCCTGACGCTCGGGCTCCCCGTCCCCCACCTCCATCCCGCGGCCCATTACGGCGTAATAGCCCGGCAGCCGCTCCCCCCGCCCCCGCCGGGCTATTACGCCGTAATGGGCCGCCATCCGGGCCAACTTTCCCTTACTAACGTGCCAATGGCAGTCATCGATCATGGACGTTAGTAAGGTAGCCCCCATGAGTTCTCCAGCCACCTCCAGCGACCGCGAAAAGGTCGTGTCCAAGCTGCCGGGATGGCTCCGGCAGGACCTCAAAGTCAGAGCCGCCCAGCACGGCCTCGAGATCCAGAGCGCCGTCGAGCAGGGCATCGCCGCCTGGTGCGACCTCGCCTCCGCCCTGGAAAACATCGACACCTCCGGTGCCGACTCCTTCTCCACCTTCCTCCCCCAGGGGCAGTGGGACGCCTTCAAGCAGACCGCGGCCGACCGCGGCGTCTCCCTGATCCAGGGGCTCGCCCAGTCCGTCAATCTCTGGCTCGACACCAACCCGGCGCCGGACGTCGTGCGACCGGCCGTCACCCGGCGCATCATCGTCTGCAACCAGAAGGGCGGCGTCGGCAAGACCGCCATCACCGCCGGCACCGGCGAAGCGATGGCCGAGGACCCCAACAAGCTCTATCCGGTCCGTGTCGCCAAGCAGCTCGTCGCCGCCCTCCGCGCCGGCGAGGGCGACGACACCCCCGCCCAGGACGAGGACCCCCTCGACATCGAGAGCCTCCCCGGGCTCGGCATGCGCGTCCTCCTGGTCGACTTCGACCCGCAGAGCCACCTCACCAACCAACTCGGCGCCGCTCCCTTGCCGATGAACGGCGACAGCCTCACCAACCACATGGCGGGCGACCCCAAGGGCGATCTGCGCGACCTCGTCGTCTCCATCGACGAGGACAACTTCGGCGGCCGCCTGCACCTGCTGCCCGGCTGCAACGACGCCTTCCTCCTCGACGTACGCCTGTCCGCGGTACGCGCCCGGGAAGCCGCCCTCGAGCGGGCCCTCGCTCCCCTGGAGCCCTATTACGACGTAATTCTCGTCGACTGCCCGCCCAGCCTCGGGCTGAGCATGGACGCCGCCGCCTACTACGGCCGCCGCCGTGACAATGAGAAGCCCGGCCAGTCCGGCGCCCTGGTCGTGGTACAGGCCGAGGACAGTTCCGCGGACGCCTACGAACTCCTCACCACCCAGATCGAGGACCTCCGCGCCGACCTCTCCCTCGAGATCGACTACCTGGGCATCGTCGTCAACCTCTACGACGGCCGCCGCGGCTACATCGCCACTTCCTCTCTCCAGGGCTGGGTCGACATAAAGGATCCTCGAGTCGTCGGCCTGATCGGTGATCTGAAGGAACAGAAGGAAGCCGTCCGCGTGAAGCAGCCCCTGCTGTCCTACGCTCCCAAGTCCCAGCAGTCGGTCAGCATGCGCGCCCTGGCCCGGGAGATCTCATGACCAAGAAGGCCGACCAGCTGGGCTCGGGCCGCTTCGGCAGCTCCGCCCGCCCGGTCAGCGCCCGCCGCGCCGCGGTGGCGGCGGCCACCGGAGTCCCCACGGACGGCGTCGCCCCGCCCACCGAACTCCCCACCCACCGCATCAGCCTCAACCCCGACAACCCCCGTTCCACCCTCGGCGACCTGACCGACCTGGCGGGGAGCCTGCGCACCCACGGCCAGAAGCAGGCGATCACGGTCATGAACCGCGACACCTACATCAAGGCCAACCCCGACCACGAGACCGACCTTGAACCCGACACCCACTACGTCGTCATCGACGGCAGCAGTCGGCTGGCCGCCGCTCGCGAGGCAGGCCTCGCCGCCATCAAGGTCATGGTGAGTGACGACCAGGGCAGCACCTCCGAGGAACTCCTCGAATCCGCCCTCGTCGCCAACATCCACCGCCAGGACCTCGACGAGCTGGACGAGGCCAAGGCCCTCCACCGTCTCCTGGCCATCCACGGCAGCCAGACTGCCCTCGCCAAGCGCCTCCACCGCTCGCAGGGCTGGGTGTCCCAACGCCTCGCCCTTCTCAACCTCACCCCCGAACTCCAGTCCCGCATCGGCCAGGAGCCCATCGACCTCCTGCGCGCGGTCGGCAACAAGCCGGCCGAACAGCAGGAAACCGCTCTGGAGGAACTCAAAGCGGAACGTGCCCGCAAGGAGGCCGAGCGACCCGCCCAGAGACCAGGCAGGCGCCCGACGGCCGCACCCGAGCCGCCCGTCTATGACGACGTAATGGAGGAAGCACCGTCCGGAGACCCGACCCCGGAGGAGCCACCCACAGCACACCCGGCGCTGGCCCCACCAGAACCGGAACGACCGACATCGGAACGACCGACCTCAGACCGACCAGCACCGCACCAACCGGTACTGGAACACGCAGAGGAGCAAAACCCAGAGGCGAAGCAAGCCGAGGCAGAACAAGCCGAGGCAGAGCAACGGGCCGCCATGGTTCCCGAACCGCGGACCGACTCGACCACTCTTCCCAAGCTCCCCTACGACGACGGTGCCTTCCTCGCCCTGCACCTCATCCGCAAGATGACGGACACGGAGTTCGACAAGATGCTGCGCATCCTCAACGAGCACCAGGTACAGCGCGCGTCCGCCGACCAGGGATCCCAGAGCTGACCTCGACTCCATTACGGCGTAATAGCGCGACCGGGCACGGTCACGCCCGTCCGCCTGGGCCCCGGCATTCCGCCGGGGCCCAGCTGCGTCCATGCCGACTCTCCTCCGGTTCGCCCATGGTGTCGGCGACTGCTGTCCGGAGCGCATCACCTTCTTCATCCCCCTGGTCGTCATCGGCAGGTCCCAGCCGGTCACCTCCCTCGCGGACCAGCAGGGGGGCTGACCTGCCAGGGCAGGTGAATGACAAGAGCTCCGCCCATTACGACGTAATAGGTCGAAGCCTGAGACGGCAGCCTTTCATGTGCCCAGGCGGGCGAACGCTTCGCGGAAGGCAGGAAGATGCTCGGCGGCCATCTCGTAGCGGACGGCGCGTTGCCAGGACGGGTTGTCCGGGTCGTAGAGCGGGGCGATGGGTGCCGGGGTGCCCTCCGGCCACCGGCCGCTCCGCACGCCGCGTGGTACCGCACGGGACAGGGCGATGGTGGGGCCGCGCAGTGCGCCGTTGAAGTGCTCCCGGAGTTCATCGGCATCCTTCGAACCGTCGGCCTCGACCACCAGACGGGCGAAGACTCGCGCTGCCGCCGGCAGGGAGCGCAGGTAGTGCTCCGCCCGGTCGGGCGTCCATTCCGTTCCGGCGGTGAGGGTCAACTCGTGCCGATGCTCGATCAGGAGAGCGAGCAGTTTGCGTTCGAATTCGGGGGAGGCGCCTTCGATGGTCAGTCTCACAGGCGCGTCCGGTGCATTCTCACCATCATCTTCTTGTGCTGCATGCGGTGAGTCTCCCGAGCGGCGCACGGTCCGTCAACGCGCGGCCCGGGGGGCGGCGGAAGGACGCGGCGGGGGAGCGGACCACTGCCGCGCCCTCCCGGGGCGTACGGGAGGGACCGAGCCCGGTGAGGGACTGTCGTCAGGGACGGAGCTTCTTTTGGTCCCTGACGAATTCTCGCAGGTCAGAGGCGTGCAGAGAGCCAGAGAGGGACTGGAGGGACTCAACTCCCTAATTATGAAGCGGCTGGAGAGTATGTATCACGCGCGGGCGCGTGTATGAAATGACTATCTCTAGGTAGCTGATAATTAGCGAGTTGAGTCCCTCCAGTCCCTGACCCGGAGGGGAGCAGCCCTCTGACCTGCGCATTCTCCCCAGGGACCGATGAGTCCCTGGTCCCTGGCCAGGCCTCCCTTCAGACCCTGATGTGCCTGCCCCCGCGCCAGGCGTCCCGTGGACACCCCTTTCCGGTGCCCAGGCGCCGAAGGGGCCCAAGGGACCGAAGAACGGGTGTGCGGCACGCGGAGTGCACTGCCGCCCCCGCCACCGGTGGGGGCCTAGACTCTCTTGCCGAAGTACAGTCCCTTCGGTCCCTGAAGTCGTGTCAGCCATCGGACTGGCCTGCTTCTTTGCTTCAGGGACCGAACCGAAACGAAAGCCACGAGGACGGTTCGCGTGCCGCGCCCTGCCGAGACCCCCGAGTCTGCCGCCGTCAGCAGACCGAGGTCGCCGCATGCCGTGGCCCGCTGGTGTGCCGCCCAGGGTTGGCCGGTCCACCCGCTGGCGCCAGGACGGAAGACTCCGGGCGCGAACTGCCCCGAGTGCAGGGACCGGCACCATGAGCCCAAGAGCTGCCCCTGCCTGCCCGCGGGGAGGCCCTGCCACGGCTTCCACGCGGCGACGACCGATCCCGGCCGCATCGACGCGTGGTGGGGCGCCCAACCGGCGTCAGGCGTGGGCGTGGCCTGCGGTCCGGCGGACCTGGTGGTCATCGACATCGACGCCCACCGCGCCACCGTCCCCGACCGGTCGCGGCTCCTGCCCGGGATCCCCATCCCGGCCGCCGTGGACCTCTCCGGGCTCGCCTCCGGTTTCGACACCCTGGCGCTGCTCGCGGCCTACCGGGGTCAGCTCGACCCGGCACACGACGAGTCGACCCTGCGCGTGCGTACCCCCTCCGGGGGGCTGCACGTCTGGTACCGCAACCCCTGGCCGGAGACGAGGTTCCGTTGCTCCACCGGCTCGAGCACCAAGGTCGCCCTCGCCTGGCAGGTCGACGTACGGGCCGACGGCGGTTACATCGTCGCCCCGGCCACCCGGACCACCGACGGTCGTTATCAGGCGGAGGGAACGGTCCGGAAGCCCGCACCCCTGCCACGCTGGCTGCGCGACGAACTCGAGCGCACCGGGCACCTCATCGCACCCCTGCCGCCTCCGCCTTCCCCGTCCCTCCCGGCCGTCCCCGCCGCCCGCCGTCCCCGCCGCCGGCTTGCCGCGGCGAACGCCGTCCTCGCCCCGCTCCTGGAACAGGTCGCCGCCTGCGCGGCCGCTCCCGAAGGCACTGGGTTCACCGAGAAGCTCAACCGGGCCGCTTACACCGCCGGAGGACTCGTCGCGGCCGGTCATCTGACGGAGGCCGACGCCCGCGCGCCCCTGCTCCAGGCCGCGCACCAGGCCCGCCCGTGGCAGACCGGGCGCAACGAGAAGATCGTCGACACCGCTCTCGCCGCAGGATCCGCCCGCCCGTTCCACCCCCAAGGACGTTCATGAGCAGCGCCGACATGCCGCGTTTCGATGCACAGGCCGCTGCCCAGCAGATGCTCGACCTCGAGGCGACCCAGGAGCCCGCCGCACGGCTCCCCGCTCAGGCCACCGGCGTTCCGCACGCCCCTGCCGCACCCCGGCCGGTCCCCATGGGGACGTTGCCGCCCTCGCTCTCCGACCGCGGCAACGCGCGGCTGTTCATCCAGCTCTACCGTGACCAGTTCCGGCACGCCGAAGGCCTGGGCTGGTTCGTGTGGGACGGCTACCGCTGGAAGCGCACCGGGGGAGAGAAGGCAGCCTTGTGGGCGGCCGGTGAAATGGCCGAGGACATGCCCACCACCGATCCGCACGGCGTCTTCAGCGACCGTGCCCTCGCGCAGCACAAGCGCAAGACCCTCTCCACCGCCGGGATGCAGGCCCTGCTCACCCAGGCCAAGGCCGCTCCGGCCCTGTCCGTCGATCCCGACGACCTCGACGGAGACCCGCATGCCCTGTGCACTCCAGCGGGCGTCGTCGACCTCTGCACCGGACAGTTGCGCAAGCCGGATCCCGCGCACGACCTCCACTCCAGGGCCACCACCGTCGCGCCGCAGTCGATGCCCACGCCCCGCTGGGACCGGTTCCTTACCGATACCTTCGGCGACGACGCCGAAGGCCGCGAGATGATCGGTTTCCTGCACCTGCTGCTCGGCTACTCCCTCACCGGCGACGTCGGCGCCCAGGTCCTGCCCTTCCTCCACGGTGAGGGAAAGAACGGAAAGAGCGTCCTGCTCGACACCATGATCCAGATCCTCGGTGACTACGCGGACGCCGCGCCCCCCGGCTTCCTGATGGACCGCGGCGCGTATGCCGAGCACTCCACCGAGCTCACCGAACTGCATGGGCGCCGCCTCATCGTGTGCAGTGAGCTGAAGCCCAACGACAAGTTCGACGAGGCCCGCGTACGTCTCCTCACCGGCGGTGACAAGATCAAGGCCCGTCGCATGCGGCAGGACTACTTCTCCTTCACGCCCACGCACCACCTGTGGCTGCTCGGCAACCACCGCCCCGAGGTCTCCACCGGCGGTTTCGCCTTCTGGCGGCGCATCCGCCTGGTGCCCTTCACCCGCACCGTTCCCGCCGAACGCCGCATCGACAACCTCGCCTTCGAACTCGTCCGTGACGAAGGCCCCGGCATCCTGCAGTGGCTCATCGAGGGCGCCCGCCGCTACCTGACCACCCGGGATCCCCTGGAAGGCCCCGACCGGGTCCGTATCGCCACCAGTGCGTACGCCACCACCGAAGACCACATCGGCCGGTTCCTCGCCGAGTGCTGCACCCGCGGCACGGACGGCGACACCGAACTGCGTGTCGAACAGGGGCTGCTCTACACCGAGTACAGCGCCTGGTGCGCGTCCGGCGAAGGTATCCGCCCCGCCACCCCGCGCGCCTTCGCCACCCGTGTCCGACAGGAGGTAGGCCTCACCTCACCCTCCGAAATGATCAAATCCAACGGCCGCAAGTACTACCCCGGCCTCGCCCTGGCGGCCACCGAATGAGCCACCGATCGAGCCACCGGACCCACCCGACCGCACCCACGGCGCTACGCTCGTGTCCGCGGCCGAACTACGATGGAGACCCGGCCCCCCGTCACACGGGCCGGCTGACGAAGGAGGGGCTGCGGCCATGAGCTCGCTGTTGGACGCAAGCGAGATCACCCACGAGCAGGACGTGGTGTGGCTGGAGGACGGCCTCGACGCGCTCGACTACGTCCGTCAGGCCATCGACAAGACCCCCCGACGTGCCAACAAGCCCCGGTACGCACGCGACGGGCGCATGGTCGGCTACGCCGTCCTCGACGACGACGCCGAACCCGATCCGGACAGCGGCTTGTACCGGCGACGCGTCTTCTTCCTCCTCCCACACGACCGGGACAGCCAGCCGGACGGCCCCTACGCGGTCGGCGCCCCCGGCGAGGCCGTCGACCCCCGGACCATCCAGCCCAAGAACCCCGGCGCCAAGACCGACCGCTCCCAGGGCCGCACCACTGCCATAGCGTCCGCGACGCCGTAGTCCGCGGTTGAGTCGCCTCAGTCGCTGATGCGGCGTGCGCATCCCTGCTGACCTGAGGGTTCGCTCAGCGACTCAGCCGCTGAGCGTGATCCAGCAGCGGCGCTTGAGGCCGATCTCGGTACTGCTTGACAACACGCCTGCCCGGCGGGCGGGACCAGAGCCTTCGCGGTGAACGCCATGCTGACGTCCGCACTCCCGTGACGTGACTGGATGCGAAGAGACCCCGCGCCCGGTGTCCCGGGAGCGGGGTCTCTTCGCGCGGAGCGCCGGGCAGGCCTTGCACCTGCATTTCCCCGCAGGAAGCGGGGCGTCTTTCCTTGGACCACCAACGCATCGAGTGGCGCCCGTTGTTGTAGCGGCGACCTCAAGATCTACTATACAGCACCGTACCTCGTGACCCGCCGGAAACCAGGAGCGGGGTACCGCCTTTCGTCATCTTCCCGCAGGAGTGGTCTCGGGAGCGGGCTGGACAGGCAGGCGACGGATCCTCCACAGGTCGGGCACGGCGAACAGGACAACCGATGAAACGACGACGAGGACGGCGCTGCCCAGCAGAACGGGAGCCGCCCCGACCGAGGTGGCGGCCAGACCGACGACGAGATAGCCGAGCGGGACGGCCATGAGCTCCCCGACGGAGCTGAACGAGGTGACCCGGCCCAGGACCTCGTCCGCCAGCTGCTGCTGGAGCGCCGTGGTCCAGCACACGATCGACAGATCCAGCCCGATCCCCGCCAGCACCGCGGACGCCGCGAGCACGGGGAGATGCGGTTTGCCGGCGAGCACGAAGAGCGGCAGCGCCAGCGGCAGACCGGTGGCGACACACGCGACCATCAGCCGGTCCGGCTTCCACCGCAAGGCTATGAGACCGCCCAGCACGAGCCCTGCCGAGAAGCCGCCCTGCACGGTGCCCCACGCGGCGGCGTTCAGGCCGTTGCTGTCGAGGACGACGGGTCCCAGGAGCTGGTACCCGCCGAGCCACAGGGCGACGACGACCGTGCCGGACAGCGTGTAGGACCACAGCCACGGCCGCTGGGCGAACTCCCGCCAGCCGCCGCGGAAGTCGTGCAGCACCGAGGTACGAGGGCCCGTGCCGGCGCGCCCGGGCACGGCCAGGCGGGCGCACAGCAGGGCCGCGACGCCGAAGCTGGCGGCGTCCCAGCCCAGCACCCACGGGGAACCGGCCAGGGCGACGATCCCGCCGCCGACCGCAGGAGCGAGGATCTTGATGAAGTTGGTGGGAAGCCGCAGCAGCACATTCGCTTCCTGCAGCTGGCCGGCGTTCACCACCTGCGGCAGCAGACTGTTCAGCGCAGGACTCATCAGCGCGTTCGCGCCGCCCGTGACGGCGGCCAGCAGGGCCACGCGGGTGGTGGTGGCCGCGTCGGCGGCGACCAGGACGGCGACACCGGCCTGGGAGAGCGCGGCCGCCAGATTGCCGGCGACGATCAGCCCACGACGCGAGACCCGGTCCGCGATCACTCCTCCCACCAGCAGCAGCACCAGCTGCGGCAGGGTGTTGCCCGCCAGCACGATCGCCAGAGCAGTCGGCCCGGCGTCGAACCCGAGGACGGCGAAGGCCAGCGCGACCGGGGCCATGGCCGAACCACTCGCCGAGATCAGCCTGGCCAGGAGTAAGACCCGGAACGGGCGGTTGCCCAGGACGGACAGCGATGCGCGGAGATCCATCCGCCGGAGGTTACTACCGCACACGCGGAGTCCGTCCTCTCGGTCACCATCGCCGGAACGGCGTCACCTCGTCGCAGTGGCTGACGGGACTGACGGGACTGTCGTCCGCCCTTCGGGCGATGGCCCTCTGTGGTCCCGGCTCGCAGTCGGTCCCGTCAGTCCCGCAGAGAGGAAACTGCACGTCAAGACGGTCACGTGTCACGTCAACGGGACTGACGGGACCGACAGCCGCCCTTATGGTCTCCAGGTTGATGGGTTCATGCGTGCGCGCATACACGCACCTGATGGATATAACGGCATTGTTTGGCCCCGTCAGTCCCGTGCTCCGTTAGGCAGGTTGCCTGACCTGCATGTTTACTGCCGGGCTGATGCCGGGACTGAAACCCGCGGGACTCACGGGCTCCTCCTGCTGCGCTCCGGTCCTGTCTTCGACCTCGGTGCACACGGCACAACACCCAGGGACTGAAGGGACCGGATCCGCTACATCCTGTCGAGATTGTGGCCGGTCTGGAAACCACTCGGCGTGCGACTGCGGCGTTCCGGTCTGCCGTCTGTAAAGGCCGCCCCCAGGATGCCGGCCGGCCGGCGGGAAGCACCTTTGGGACATCGACTCGACGATGGTGATTTTGTTTCGCTCATCAGTGAACTGTTCGTGCGGTCTGGTCCGTTCTTAGGGACTGACGGGACTGAGACTTCGGGACACCGCACCCCGCCGCGGGCTTGCCCGCGGCGCGCTAGTCTCGCCGACGCACAGTAACTTTTTCGGTCCCGTCAGTCCCGTTGGCAGGCGCTGCGGTACGTTGACCAGCAGTTTCCTGCTGCGGAGCAGATGGTGACCACTATGGCCTGAGGACATTCCATGCCACCGACAGCATGCTTTGCCCCGGACAGGCGCTCGGCTTCCCGAGGACGTTCATGACCGGTCTCGATCGGAGCGGCTTCGATCCGGTGCGGGTCGCTGAGCAGATGCGTCTTCAGCTTGGTGGTGTGGGACCGCAGGTGATTCCTGCCCAGCAGGCTGAGAAGGTCTCCTCTGCTCAAGTGGATTCCGACAGAGCTCAGTTCCCCGATGAACTCACCGACCGCGCCATGGCCAAGCTCTTCGCCCGCCTGTACAGTGACCGCTTCCGCCATGTGGAGGGTCTTGGCTGGTTCTCCTGGGACGTCTACCGGTGGCGCTGTATCGGTGGTGAAAAGGCCGCCATGTGGGCGGCCGGGGACATGGCTGAACAGATCCCGCTGACCGACCCGTCGGGGACGTTCAGCAATGGACAGTTGCAGGCGCACCGCCGCCGTACCCAGTCCACCGCAGGGTTGAAGGCCTTACTGCAACAGGCTCAGGCTGCGCCTGGGCTGAGCCTGGACCCGGACGTTCTGGACGGCGACATTTATGCCCTGTGTACTCCGGCGGGGGTGGTCGACCTCAAAGGCGGTCAACTGCGCAAGCCCGATCCCCTCACCGACATGCATTCCCGGGCCACCACCGTCGCCCCGCAGGCCATGCCGACGCCCCGCTGGCACCAGTTCCTGACCGACACGTTCGGAGACGACGACAAGGGTGCGGAGACGATTGCGTTCCTGCACCTGCTGCTGGGCTACTCGGTCACCGGCGATGTCGGCGCCCAGGTCCTGCCCTTCCTCTACGGCTCCGGTGCGAACGGCAAGTCCGTACTGCTGGATGTCATGATGCAGATCCTCGGCGACTACGCCAACGCCGCCCCTCCCGGATTCCTGATGGAGAAGGGGAAGTTCGCCGAGCACTCCACCGAGCTGACAGAGCTGCACGGCCGGCGCATCGTGGTCTGCAGTGAGCTGAAGCCCAACGACAAGTTCAACGAGAGCAGAGTGAAGCTCCTGACCGGTGGAGATGCCATCACGGCCCGCCGGATGCGCCAGGACTTCTTCACTTTCAACCCCACGCACAAGCTGTGGCTGCTGGGAAACCACCGACCCGAGGTCGGCACCGGCGGATATGCGTTCTGGCGGCGGATGCGGCTCATCCCTTTCGAGCGGAAGGTCCCCGACCACCGCAAGATCGACAACCTTGCCGCCGAGTTGGTGCGCGACGAAGGCCCAGGCATCCTGCAGTGGCTGATCGACGGCGCCCACCGCTATCTGGCCACCCGCGACCCGCTGACCGGCCCCGCCTCCGTCCGACTGGCCACCGAGGCGTACGAGAAGACCGAGGACCACATCGGCCGCTTCCTCACCGAACGCTGCTCCACCGGCGACGAAGGCCGTCCCGATCCCAGACTTCGCGTGGAGCAGAAGCTGCTGTACGAGACCTACAGCCGCTGGTGCGCTGATGAGGGCATCCAGCGCGCGACCTCCCGTGCGTTCGCCTCCCGCATCCGCCAGGAAATCGGCCTCGCCTCACCGGCTGACATGATCAAGAACAACGACCGCAAGCTCTACCCCGGCATCACTCTGCTCGCCGACATCGAAGACCCTGCTACCCACCACGACAGAAGCCCTCGGGGGCGCACATGAGCCGCGTACCCGGCCCGGTGACATCACCCGACGGCCGTACTGGAAGGTGCCACAGTGGGACCACGTCAGAGACCGAAGGAGACGAGCAGGTGACCATGTGCGGAGGCCACCCGGCCGACAACCACGAGGGGGGCTCGCTGCCATGAGCTCGATGCTGCGCGACAGCCAGCTCACCGACGAAACGGCAATCAACGTCCCTTGTACTGACTTCGGCTCGGCCTCCTGCGGGTTGTGCATGTGAGGGTCAGCGCTGAATGGCGGCTGGGGGTTCCCGCGCATTGATTTACGCCGCATGACTGCTGGACACGGAAGATCCGTCCTCTTGTGTGCCGCACAGACGATGTGTCAGAACGGCACGACGCCTTCTTGTGGTACCTAGGAGAATGGCGGCTGCAAAGGCACCCGCCATCGGCGCCAACAAGTAGACCCACAGAAAAGAGTACTCGGCGGAAAACAGTGCCGGCCCGAATTGGCGCACCGGATTCATCGAAGCTCCTGTGACGTTGCCCAGCAACACGATGGCCGTTCCGATCAGCAGCCCTGCGAGCAACGGGACCAGGGGCGCAAGTCGGGGGGACTGCAGAAAGTACCCAACGGCGTAGATGACGATGCCCGTACTCACTGCCTCGACGGCAAACAAACCGGTCGGCGTCCAACCTGCTGCGGGCTGCAGCACCGCAAAGTTTACAGGGGGCTTCTCGGCACTCGCGCCCCAGACGAGACGGCCGACTGTCACCCCGGCTATGGAGCCGCCAAACTGTGCGATGACGTAGGGGATAACAAAACGGCCAGGAAATATGCCGAAACGCCACATGGCGAAGGAAATTGCAGGATTCATATGACCGCCGCTTATTCGTCCTGGGCGACTCAGAATGAGGAGAGAGATGAGCAGACCCACACTCAATCCGACAATCAAGAGTCCCAGGTGTCCTCCGCCGATCTTACTGGAGATGAACGATGGACCCACGAACCACCGAACGATGCTGGTGACTCCGAACAGCAAGACGCATGACAGCAACCCTTCCAGGGCGCTGTGCCTCCATACAGCCCCGGACGGGACAATTACCGGTTCATGATCCGCCGACGCTGCGAACCTCCAGCTTTCATCTGTATGCTTTTGCGTGGAGCCCTTCCTCGCAGAAGTCGGCATGTTGGATTCAGGCATCGTGAACTCCGAAAAATGTAAGACAGCAGCTAATTTCTTCGAAAGCGGTGTCTAATTTCGTTGGCCCGTCGGTCGCGGCTCGGCCTGCTACTCACGCTCGGCATGTTGCCCGCCTCAGCGAACCTCGTCCGGGCGGGACACGAATCGGATGGACTACTCGCCGCTACACATCTCTGACCATTTTTTTCACGTGCGCTGATTCAACAGCACTGATGCCTCAAGCGATTACTCGCCCAAGGAACTCTCGGATCAGAGCGGCGATCTCGGGCCCATGGGATTCGAGAGCGAAGTGCCCGGCGTCGAGAAGGTGGATCTCCGCCCCGGGCAGGTCTCGCTTGTAAGCGAGCGCGCCATCAGCGCCGAAGATCTCGTCATTTTTTCCCCAAGCGATCAGCGTGGCCGGCTGATATCTGCGGAAATAATCCTGAAATTCTGAGTAAAGCGGGAGGTTGAACTGGTAGTCCCAGAACATCTGGAGCTGAACTTCCTTGTTGCCAGGCCTGTCCATCAATGCCTGGTCGAGAGTCCACGTGTCCGGGGCGACCCGGTCCAGGCGATCGGCAGGGACACCGTGCGTGTACTGCCACCGAGTCTTCTCGGCCTTCAGGTATTCACGGGCCCCAGCCTCGTTTTCCTGGCGATTCTGGGTGTATGCAATGAGAATGTCTGCGAAGGATGTGAAGCCTTCCAAGTATGCGTTTCCCGACTGGACGACAAGTGCTGTGACCCGGTCGGGGTTGCGACTGGCGATACGCAGCCCGATGGGAGCTCCGTAGTCCTGAATATAGAAGGCAAACTCCTGGAGACCGAGCTGGTCGAGCAGTTCCAGGGTGTGGGCGGTCAGGTTTTCGAACGAGTACTCGAACTCATCTACAGGGGGTGCGTCGGAGAACCCGAATCCGATGTGATCGGGTGCGATGACGTGATAGCGGTCTGCCAGATCGGGAATGAGGTTCCGGAACATGTGGGACGATGCGGGAAAGCCATGCAGCAGCACCATCGCCGGAGCGTCCGGGTCGCCCGCTTCGCGGTAAAAAATCTTCCTCGCCTTTACGGTGGCGGTGCGGTGCTGGACTGCCACCTTGCTGTTGGTCATAGCGTCTCCCGGGAAAATGAATTCGTTCTTGATGCGGGTCCTGGCGCTGTGCCGGGGGCTCGGCCATGCCGGCAGCGTCTGCGGAAGCTTCTGTCCGGGTCCTAAAGCTACGCAGGCGCGGTGGACGACCAGTGACTGATCTGTGAACCGTGCCGCCCGGAGCCGGTGTCCCAGAAGGTTCTTGGCCGGGAAAGCCCGCGTGAAAGGCGGGACTTCATGGAGGACGCCAGGCTGGAGGCATGGTTCAAGATCGGCGAGAGGTGCACCCAACCGCCGTTGGCCGTCATGACGTGCTTGAGCCCTTCCGGGCGCGAACCAGGCCGCGGCCCGGCTCGGCATCACGGAAATCTCCTCCCGGCAGGAGCCGTCACAGGTCGTCATCGGTCACACGTGGTTCACCGTCATCGGCATCCTCGACCCGGTACCGCTGGCCCAAGACCTCGACCGCTCCGTCCTGGTCGGCTGGCCGGCAGCGAAGCGGGAACTAGCCTTCGACGGCCACCCCACAGTCGTCTACATACGGGCCGACGAGGACGCCATGGAAGCCGTGGCCGACGTCCTGCCCGCCACCTTGTACCCGCAGCTGCCCGGCCTTGTGCAGGTCAGCCGGCCGTCCGACGCACTGGCCGCCAAACGTGCAGCCAACAGCACGCTCTCCGCGCTGTTTCTGGCGCTCTCGGGAGTGGCGCTGCTGGTCGGCGGGACAGGCGTCGCCAACACCATGTACATCTCCGTTCTGGAGCGCCGCGGCGATATCGGACTGCGACGAGCGCTGGGCGCCAACCGCGGACAGATCCGCGGCCAGTTCATGACGGAGTCCGTGGTGCTCTCCCCGCTGGGCGGGGTGGCGGGGACGGGCACGGGTGCCCTCGCCGCCATCGCCTATGCCACCTACCAGGGCTGGCCGGTGGTGATCCCGCTGACCGCCCTCGCTGTGGGAACGGGCCGCGCGACGGCCATCGGCGTCATCGCGGGGAGCTGTCCTTCCGTACGCGCCGCCCGCCTCCCACCGACGGAGGCTCTCAGCACGGCGTGACTGCCCACCTGCCGAGTAGGAGTTGCGTGGGCCGCGCTCATGGAACGGACGGCGAAGCGACCTCCAGTGAGAGGTCGTTGTCGACTGTGTAATACGGGCGAGCCGTCACCTCGCCGTGTGTGGCCGCCGGGTAGACGAAGACCGCTTTGCGGTCGGCGAGGTCGTCCAGCAGCCGAGCCACCCTGATGCGCGGAGCCCCGGCAGACGGGTGGACGTACACATCCCATACCGTGGGCGCCGCCCCGGCTTCCGGTTCCGCGCCGCCGGCCGCGAGTTCCCGGCAGCTGATGGTGAAGGAGAAGTCCCGTTCCCCTTCGGGCCGTAGAGCGATCCGCTGTACGACGGTGTCCGGTCCCCGGCTCTTCAACGACACTGCTGCGCCATCCCCGAGCCGGGTGCCGAAGAGGCGTGCCACCACGGTGATCGAGCCGTCTGTGACGACGATCCGGCCGGCTTCCGCGTGCCTGGCTCGATGCCAGGCACGTATGGCGAGGCGGCCGTCCTTGGTGACGTAGGGAATGCGGACCGACAGCGGCGCGGGACGGGAGTCTCCCCCGCCCGCTACCAGTGCTCGCAGTTCGCGTAGGCCCGGCAGCAAGGGTGTGCGGTCCTCTTCCGACGCACCCACGAGGTAGGCGTCCCAGCGGCCTTCCTCGAGGGCGGGGACGGTGCCCAGCACGCCGTGCCAGTGGTACCGGTCCGTAGGCTCCAACGCGACGATACGACCGCCGCGCGGAGGCTCTCCCTTTCTCCGGCGCGGCTGCAGCATCAGACGGGGGCGGACCGGGGCAGGCAGCGGCAGGCGCACGCGTACGACCAGTTGTCCTCCCTCGTCCGCACAGACGTCCATACGAGGTTGTTCTGTCACTTCCGCCGCTCCGTCCACGGCGTTGTGGCCACCGTCCGTCACCGCCGCGCCTTCCGCATGGTTCTCACGACATTGCCGGCCGCGACGAGCGCGGTGTCCTTGAGGGCGTGACCGGCGCTCACCAGAGCGTGGTCTGTTCGGCTGGCAGGCGATCGGTCTTCGTCGCGGGCCACCATCAGTTCCTCGAACAGTTGCTCTGCCTGCGCCACCACGGGTGCTGGGGCGTAACGCCGAGAGTTCTCCTGCGCCCTGCGTCCCATTCGGCGGCGCAGTCCGTCGTCGCGTACGAGATCCAGCAGGGCGGCAGACAGCGCGTTGCGGTCTCCGACGGGAACCAGTCGGCCGTCCTGGCCGGGGGTGATGATTTCACCGGGACCATAAGCGCAGTCGGTGCTCACAACGGGCAGACCGCAGCGCATCGCCTCCACGATGGTCATGCCGAACGGCTCGAAGTTGGATGTCGCCACTGCGAGCGAACCCTTCACCCATTCGGCTTCCATCGGGGTCACCGCCCCCATCAGGTACACGTTGTTGTACAGCCCGAGCCGGTCGATGAGCGCGCGCAGCCGCGGCTGCTCCTCACCCTTGCCGTAGATGCGCAACGTCCAGTCGGGATGTTCGGCAACGACCGCGGCGAATGCCTCGATCAGCAGATCGAAGCGCTTCACCGGCACCAACCGACCAGCGGCCACTACAACGCGCCCGTGACCGTCCGACGGCGGGAGAGTGGGGTCCGGGACGCTATTGGGCAGTGCCCGCACCCGTACACCCGGCAGCCGCATTCTGCGCCGGTACGCGGATGCATCGGCCTCCGTGACGGTGGTGACGGCGTCCAAGCGCGGATACACCCGCCGCAACATGCTACGAAGCCGTGGCGGATGGTTGCCGAGCGTCAGGTGTTCTTGTCCGACCCGCACTGTCCGCGCGGGAGCCTGCAGAGCGAGGTGGACATTGAGACCGGGGCGGGTGCCCACGACGACATCGGCGTCGAGTGACGCCAAAGCTTCACCTATACGTTCGTCGGTGAGAGCGCTGTACTGCCGGTAGCGGTACTCGGACGAGGGAAAGATCTTCGCCGGTGTCAGGTGCCGGGGGTCGTCCTTCTCGTGCCGTAGGTCCACCAGTGGGCGCAGCCTCACGCGCGGGTCGAGTGTCAGGTTCGGACGCTCCCGGTGCCGGAGAGCGGAGATGATCTCCACGTCATGCCGGTCGGCCAGCGCTCGGGCCAGATTGAACGTAGTGGTGATCGTTCCTCCGATTCCGTAGGCGTTGTGTATGAGGAAAGTGATCTTCATTGCGCGCACCGCGTTCGGCTCCTGCGGAAACTGTGTCCTGGAAAGGGTGAGTGGAAGGAGCCCCTGTCGGGACGTCATCGTGGTTGTGGTCAGCCGGGGTAGTTGCCCGCCAGGCAACCGCTGTGGTCCGGGTGGTGCTGCGACCGCGGTGGCCGTGACGCCGTACGGTCGCGGGCCGCAGCCGGCGGTTGCTGGAGACGGGTGTGTGCGCGTCCCTCTCGGGGGCAGGCCCCCTGCTGATACCGGCTACCGCTGTCTACGGTGCGGACTCTCTATACGGTCCAACCCCATTGACTTGAAAGCCTGCTCTACGTCGTTCCCACTCAGCTGCAAGGAGCCCACGAACTCGGTATGCGGCTTGGGTGCGTCCGACGGGGAGCCATGGCGTGCTCCTGCTGGGCGGGCCACCGGTACCTGCTGTGCCGCGACATGAACACTGGTCACCGGGTCGGTCCTGGCCGCAGGCGCTGCGGTCCGGTAGCTACCGTTGTTCGCGACCTGGGGGATGTACTGGGCGCCGTGCAGTGCGTATGCCCTCTCGGCGTAGGCAGGGTACCGCCTGACGGGGTCGGGGCCGTCGCGTATCGGTTGCCGGGCGGACGGGAGTGCCACAGCCTGTGGGTCGGGTAGTCGCGGTATGTAAGGGGTTGCCTGCTCAGGCCGGGGAAGCCTTCCGGCTCTCGGGGTCTCGTCCTGCGGGCGCTGTGACGCCTGCCGCGACGGAATGAGGGCCGACGGGTACGCCGGTACTGCGTGGCCATAGGCTCGGCCGGGCCTTTCCGCGACCTCCCTGTTTTCCTCAGCTGTCATGGGCGTCCATTCCTCCGCAATTCATCGAGCCGAATCCTCGATCCGTTCTACGGCGCGACGTCTCTCAGGGTTCATTACGCCGCTGCCGTCCTGAACGTCGCAGGCCAGGGCGATGTGGATGGCCGGTATGGGGCAGCTGACACGGCGAGACCACCTCGCTCGGCGACCGCTTCTTCGGCAAGCGCCGTCGAGATCCCTCGGGTGGCGTCGATGCTGTTCCCGGCCGCCGCAGCGGCCCCTGCTCGAGCGTCGGCCCTGTCGGCTCTTGTGACCTGCGGAGTTGTGAACTCCACGTCGCTACACCACTTCGCGGGACGCGACCGCAGGGAAGCCCGGCTGCTGTCCCGATGACCGCCAGGAAGCGCCGACGAGAGGAGAAGGGGCACCCCTCCACCTGGGGGCGGCGTCGTGGATTCGAAGCTCACTTGATGCCGCAGGGGGCTGCAGGGAATGGAGATGAGCACCATCGGAATTTGGTCAAGTGGCTGCTTTCGGGTCAGCTCGGACGAGAACCGAACCGTCAAGCCCTGGGCGCCGTAGTAGCGCATGGATGCCGGTCTGCCGAGGTGAGCTGCTGGCCAGCCCCCCCGCAGCGGACGGTGGCGCATCTCCCCGGCATCCCTTCATGGCCCGGCCCCCCTGCCGGGACCGGAAGACGGTGGCCCGCTTCCGTCCTGTACTGACGGAAGCGGGCCAGGGCGCTGCCCCGAGCAATGGGCCTACGACATCGACGGCTCCCGAGGGTGTCTCAAGAGACTCGTCAGCTGGCACAACCCTGCCGTCAGGGACCAGTTGGCGAGTGATCCACATCACCGGCACCTGTTGAACCCCAGGGCCGAGCTACTCGGTGTGTCTATCAAACCAGCGGGGAAACATGGGAGACAGTGAATGGCGATCCTGCGACCACGTGCCACAAAGGCCACGAGTCATGAAGCGGTCATCAGGGCCCTGTACGTCGAGCACGGGAAGGCGCTGCTGGCGTACGCGACGCGTCTGACGGGGGACAGGCTGATCGCGGAGGACATCGTGCAGGAGACGCTGATACGTGCCTGGCGCCATCCAGACGTCGTCAATGACCCCCAGGGCTCCTTGAGGGGCTGGTTGATCACGGTGACACGGAATCTCGTCGCGGATCGCTATCGGGCGAAGGCGGCTCGTCCGACGGAGGTGGGGGAGAGCGAGGCGACGGTCCCGGTGCAGCAGGACCACGCGGAGAACGTGGTGGAGTCGGTTGTCCTGATGGAGGCTTTGTCCCAGCTGAAACCCGATCAGCGGAACGTGCTGATGGAGGTTTACTATCACGGGCGCAGCGCGGCGGAGGCCGCGGTTCGGCTGGGCATTCCGGAGGGTACGGTCAAGTCGCGGGCACATCATGCTCTTAAGGCCCTGCGCAAGGTGTATGTAGGCAAGCCCGGCAGCGATGTTCAGCTTCGAAAGGTGGCAGTGTGACGACGCAGGAGCACTCCCATGACGTACTCCTCGGTGCGCATGCGCTGGGCCTTCTCGACGCAGATGAGCAGTCCAGGCTGGAAGAGCAGATCGAGGCGTGCGAGGTATGCCAAGTGGAGCTGGCTGATCTGAAGGCCCTGGAGGCCGAACTTGGTGAGGTGCCGCCCGAGTTCTTTCTCGAGGGTCCGCCCGAGGACGGTGAGCTGCTGCTGCAGCGAACGCTGCGTCAGGTGCGCGCCGAGGACGCGGTGAACCGCCGGCGAAGGGGTGTCGTGATCGGTCTCGCCGTCGCCTCCCTGGCCGGGGTACTTCTTGCCGGCGGGTTTGTAGTGGGCCAGGCGCACACGTCATCCGACACGCTCGCGTCTCGGTCCGCCGAGGGCACGGGGGAGGGGGTGTGGACGGCCTCGACGACGGACCCAGCGACGCGGGCGACGATGAAGGTGAGCCTGACACCTGCTGCGGGCTGGGTCCGGGTCGACGCGACGGTCGGCGGTCTTCGGCCCGGCGAGAAGTGCCGGCTGGTCGTCCGATCGAAGTCCGGCGAGCGCGAGATCGCTGGCAGTTGGGTTGTGGGAGAGCGGAAGGGGTCGGCGCAGAGCGAGGAACTGGACCTTTCCGGCTCTGCGGCTGTGCCTTTGGACCGAGTGAAGTCCGTGACCGTCGAAAATGACAAAGGCGAACAGTATGTGCAAGTCGAGGCCTGACCTGGATTTCAGGTCACCGACCGACTTGCCGCCACCAAGAGCTCAAGGGAACCGACCGCTTAGGTCTCTCGGCCTGGCCTCTCACCTGGGGCCGGCCGTTGTCGTCCACCTGCCACGGTCCGACCGGCGGCTTGTGGCCGCGTTCAGTGGTCCGTAGCGTCCGTCTTCAGCGCGCGGTGCTCGGCGACACGGGCGTCTGTCACTCCGCGGCGAGCCTCGAGCGGAGGGCGCTGAGCGCGTAGTGGTGCCGAGATTTCACGGTGCCGACCGGTATACCGATCAGATCGGCGGTTTCCCGGAGACTGTGCTCGAACACATAGAGGTGGAGGAGCACTCTCCGGTGCTCGGGGGAGAGATCGTGCAGGAGCGCGAGTGTATGTATGGACGTGGCCACGGATTCGGCATGGTCCGGCAGCACCTCCGCCCGGTGGTCCGTGGCACGTGTTTCGTCCGCACCGACGACCTCGTTGCGCACCATGGAACTCCGTGACCGATCGATGATCAGGTGACGTGTCACCGTCAGCAGCCACCCGCGGATGGACCCCGCGGTGGAACAGAGTCGCTCCATGTGCGGCCAGGCCCGGATGAACGCCTCCTGGGCGATGTCTTCCGCGAGATGCCGGTCCCGGAGAATCTTCTCCGCGTAGGCGATGACGGCGGAGGAATGCTTGACCATCAGGTCGTCCAGCATGCTGGGACCGAGGGCGGGGTTCGCGAGTGCCGCGTCAGGCATGTTCATCGAGTTTCTGGGGCGGAACGGCGACGCCGCCGACTTCGGCGGTCGTCATGGCTCGACCAAGGCAACCAGCCGCCTGTATACGTGCCGTTGATGACCTGTTGACGGCTGAAGAGTGGGGCCAGGACGCTGACCGCCGTCGCGTTCGGCGCCCCCTTCCGGTCCTCGCCCTTCGGATCGCCCAACCTCTCGGCTCGGTAGGCTCCCCGGCTTGAGAGACTGAACCTCGTGCACGGCGATCGGGAAGAGACTTCGACGGTGGAACAGCCATTGCGGTTCTCGGTGTTGGGCCCTGTCCGGGCCTGGCGCGGCCTGACCGAAATCCCGCTCGGCTCGCCGCAGCAGCGCGCCGTGCTCGCCGTACTACTGCTGGCGGAGGGCGCGCAGGTTTCGACCGTCGGTCTGTCGGACGCCCTGTGGGGAACCGACGCGCCGCCCTCCGCCTCAGCCGTCCTGCGTACCTATATCCACCGGCTTCGTAAAGCCCTCGAGGCAGGCGCACACTCTGCGGAACCCCTGATCCGTTCCGTCCGAGACGGCTACCAGCTGCCCATCCCGGGCGACTTTGATCTGCGTCGGTTCCGGGAACTGAGTATCGGGGCCGAACGTGCTCGGGGCGAGGGCGACCTCGCGGGGGCGGCGAACCTCTTCAGGGAGGCGGCGGCCCTCTGGCACGGCACCGCGCTGGCCGGACTCCGCGGCGAGCACATCCAGCGGCAGCGTCACCGTCTCACCGAGATGTGGCTGTCCGTCACGGCGGCCCGCCTCACCGCTGAGCTGGACATCGGTACCTCCGTGCAGGTAGCTGCCGAACTGGCCGAACTGGTCGTCGAACACCCTCTGGACGAGCGCTTCCGTGAACTGCTCATGCTCGCCTACTACCGCTCGGGACGACAGGCCGCAGCATTGGACACCTACCAGGAGGCACGAACCCTGCTCGCCGAAGAACTGGGCGTCGATCCCGGCCCGGCACTGCGGACCCTTCACCAGCGCATTCTTCGAGCTGACCCCGGCCTCTTCGACCCACCGTCCCAGCCCGGCCCGACGTCCGCGCCCGCTCCGCCCGCCGCTCCGGCCCCCTCCCAGCTACCTCCGCCGCTGCCGGTGTTCGTCGGCAGAGAAGCCGAGCTCGCTCAGGCGACATCGCTGTCACCCCACGGCACCGTCGTCGTCAGCGCGATCGCCGGCACGGCCGGCGTCGGCAAGACCGCGTTCGCCGTGCACTGGGCCCACCGCGTCGCCCACCGCTTCCCCGACGGAAGGCTCTACCTGAACCTGCGCGGTTTCGACCCCGTCGGTGCGCCCCTCTCCTCCGAGGAGGCATTGCGTACCCTTCTGGCATCCCTCGGCGTCGACCTCCGTACCTTGCCCCAGGATCTCGACGCCCTCGCCGCCGCCTACCGCACGCATCTCGCGGGCCGCAGGCTGCTCCTGCTTCTCGACAATGCCCGGGACGCCACCCAGGTACGTCCCCTGCTGCCGGCAGCCGCAGGCTGCCTTGCGATCGTCACCAGCCGCAACCAACTCACCGGCCTCGTCGCCATCGACGGCGCTCACCCTCTCCACCTCGACGTCCTCACCCCCGCCCAGGCACGTGCCCTGCTCGCCCGACGCCTTGGCGCCGCCCGAGTGGAAGCGGAGCCGGACGCCATCGACGAGATGATCATCCGCTGCGCGCGCCTCCCGCTCGCCCTCGCCGTCACCGCCGCCCGCGCAGCCGTCCGCACCGATCTCCCCCTCGCAGCCCTCGTGGCCGAACTCCGCGCAAGCGCGGCTGACCTGGACGCCTTTCAGGACGAGAGCGACACCGCGGCCGACGTGCGCGCCGTGTTCTCGTGGTCGTACCAAGCTCTCGCCCCCGAGGCGGCGCGCCTGTTCCGCCTCCTCGCCGTGCACTCCGGCCCCGACATCACCGCGCCCGCGGCCGCGAGCCTCGTCGGCCGCCCCCTCGCGCACACCCGGCGCCTGATCACCCAGCTCGTCCAGGCCAATCTCCTCGACGAGTCCGTACCCGGCCGCTACACCTCCCACGACCTGCTCCGCGCCTATGCCGCCGAACTCGCCGAGTCCGTCGAACGTCCCATGAACGTCCGGGCCGCCCGGCACCGAGTGCTCGACCACTACCTCCACACCGCCCATGGGGCCGCCGGACTCACCAACCGTGCCCGCGTGCTCATCCCGCTGTCACCGGTAACCGAGGGAGTGGAACCCGAGGACTTCGGCGGCGACGGGGCGAAGGCGACGGCCTGGCTCACCGCCGAAGAGGCGGTCCTCACCACAGCCGTGACGCAGGCAGCCACCCACCACCACGACACCCACACGTGGCAACTTGCCTGGGCCGTCGCCAACCACTTCCATCTGCGGGGCCGCTGGCACGACGAGGAAGCCATGCAGCGAGCTGCCCTCGACTCAGCGCGCAGACTGGCGGACCCGGCCGCCCAGGCTTACGCCCATCGCGGCCTAGGCCTGGCCACAGCCGGCCTCGGGGACTTCGGCCAGGCGGCGGCCGAAGCTCGGCGAGCCATCGAACTCTTCACCGATGTCGGCGACGTGCGAGCAGCCGCCGAGAGCTACCGCACTCTGGCCTGGGCGGTGGAGCAAAGCGGTGACCTGGACGCCGCCCTGGACGCCGCCCAGCAGTCCCTCAAACTCTTCCGCGTGTGTGAGGGCCAGGCATCCGACAGAGCACGCGTCCGCACGTCGATCGCGTCGGCGCTCAACGCCGTCGGCTGGAACCACGTGCTGCTCGGCCAACACCGCCAAGCCCTCGATCACTGCCGGGAAGCGCTGACCCTGTGCCTGGAACTGGGCGACGACCTCAACGCGGCCCACACCTGGGACAGCATCGGCCACGCCCATCACCACCTCGGGCAGTACGCCGAGGCCGTTACCGCCTTCGAGCGCGCCCTCGGCCTGTACCGGCGTCAGGGCGACCTGCCCTGGTTCACCGCAGGCACCCTGACCCGCTTGGGCGACACCTACCACAGCGCGGACGACCCGGTCGCAGCCCGCAGAGCCTGGACCGAGGCCCTCACCATCATGGACGAGGTCGGCCACGCCGATGCCGAATCCCTCCGTGACCGGCTGGCAATCAGCGAGGGCCACCGCAGCGGAACCGGCTGAGAGACCGGCAGGACGGATTTCCCGCGGGTACAGGAGATCGCGAGGTAGTCGCGAGGGTTCTCTCGCAGCGAGGGATCAGGTGCCGGTAGCCGGACAGCCAGGACGTGGTGCACTCGATCCCCACCGCGGCGGCCGAGTCGTTCACCGACTCGACTTCTTCGCGTGCGGATGTGCGCGGCGTCCAGGTCGACGGGGGTGACGTCGATCCCCCCATCCGCGCGCGGCCCGCGTGCCTGAGTGAACCGCGCGCCGAGCCGCAGCCGTAGGTGGTTGCCATGAGAGGCACCCTGACACGAACCGTCTCCCCGCCACGGTTGCCGCACATCGACGTGTTGCGTGGCTTCGCCCTGCTCGGCATCTGCATGGTCAACGCCCCGGTCCTCGCCGGAGTGTGGACCTTGACGGCGGGACCGGCCGTGCCCCCATGGGACCGGACGGCCACCTGGCTCATCACGGCCCTGTTCACGACCAAGTTCTATCTGCTCTTCGCGTTCCTCTTCGGCTACAGCTTCGTCTTCCAGGAGGCGGCGGCCCACGACGGCGTGCCCTTCGCCCGCCGTCACGCCCGCCGTCTGGCGGGCCTGTTCCTGCTGGGCCTCGCCCACGCCGTCCTGCTCTACCCCGGCGACATCCTCATGACGTACGCCGTTCTCGGCGCGCTCCTCTACGTCCTGCGGGGGCTCGGCACACGGGCCCTGCTGTACACGGCCGGGGCCCTGGTCCTCTTCCTCACCGCGGTGTTCACCGTCGTCGGCGTACTGGCGCTGAGCCTCGACGACCCCGGACAGGCCGCCGACCAGCTCCTCGTGGCCCGCCAGACCTCTTGGTACCGGGGTGATGCCGGTGCGATCGTGCACGCGAACGTCGCCGCCTACCGGCAGGCGTTCACCGGCGCCCTCCTCTACGGCCCGCATCTCTTCACCGCCATGCTCACCGGCCTCGCCGCGGGCCGCCGGGGCTGGCTGGACCCCGCGCGCCGCACGCCAAAGTCACCCGTTTGCCGTCGTTGGCTCGCCGTAGGTCTGCTGATCGGACTGTCGGGAGGCGTTCTCACGGCGATGTGCAGCAACGGCCCCTTCGACGCCCGCTACTACTACCTCGGCCAGGCAATGGACATCCTCACCGCGCCCCTGCTCAGCGCCGCCTACGCGACGGTACTGCTCTCGCTGCTGCGTGGCAGGCGGGGCCCGGTGATCGCCGCGGTACTCGCACCGGCGGGCCGCATGACCCTGTCGCACTACCTCTGCCAGTCCGCAGTCCTGGCCTTTGTCTTCACCGGCTACGGCCTCGCCCGCTACGGTACCGTCGGCCCGGCCGCGCTGGCCTGCGGCTGCGTGGCGCTGTGGGCAGCCCAACTCGCTCTCAGCGCAGGCCCGTTGCGACGTGTACGTTACGGGCCCGCGGAGGTGTTGCTGCGACGGATCACCGGTGGCCGTCAGGCGGCGCCGGGGCCGGTCAGCAGATGAGCGGAAGCGGTCTTCGCCGAGCTCAAGACCCCCATAAAGCAACGGCGCTGTGCCTGACGCCGTCTGCACACTTCCCTGACCGCTTCCCGACATTGCGTGACTACTGTCCGGCGCATGCCCCTACCATGTCATCGCCCATGCGGCCAGCAGGGCAGTACCAGCAGGAACCTCCGCCGCGCGATCGGGACCACCGTCACAGTGTCGGCGGCCGTCGTCGCACTGTTCACGCCGTCCGCGGCCGCCAACGCCGCACCCCACGACCCGTCGTCCAGCAGCGGTGGCGCGGCAGGACCGGACACCACCACGCACGCCGGTGCCACGACCGCACAAGAGCGCAACCGGATCGACGCCTACTGGAGCCCTGAGCGGATGAAGCTGGCGGGCGCCATGGTCCCCGAGATCACCCCCCTACCCGAGGACGACGACACGCCGGACGACCCGCGGCCGCTTCCGGCGAACACCCCGGACTCCGGATCCGTGTGGACTCACGGCGGGGCGGTGGAGAAGAACGTCGGCCGCCTGTTCTTCACCTTCGCCGACGGCTACGACGGCAGCTGCACCGCGACGGTCGTCACGAGCGCCAACCGCAGTACCGTCATCACGGCAGCACACTGTCTGAGAGGCGTCGGCGCGCCTTCCGACGACGACACCTGGAACCACAATTTCTACTTCGTGCCCGGCTATCGCAACGGGACGAAGCCACTCGGCGGCTTCAGCATCAGGACCATGGCCACCTCTTCCCGCTGGGACGCAGATCCGGACACCACGGAATCGTCGGACGTCGCTGCTGCCGGTTACGACGCGGGACTCCTCGTGGCGAACCCGGCTGCCGGGGGACAACCGATCGCGGACATCACCGGAAGCCAAAACATCGAGTTCGGCCAGCCCGTCGAGGACGAGTTCATCCATGCCTTCGGATACCCGAACTACGGACTCAACGACCCCGGGGACAAGTATGTCGGATCCCGCATGATCCACTGCGCGGGCACGAGCCATCCTGGTTCCAAGGTCCCGCTGCTGTGGGGTGAGACCTGCGACATGTCGGCCGGGTCGAGCGGTGGACCTCACCTGGCCCACTTCGACACCCGCACCGGCACCGGCACCGTCGTGGGCATCACCACCACCACCGAGGAACTCGCGGGCGGACCGGCCCCCACGCTCTACGCCACGCGCCTCGGTGACAGCGCCCACCGCCTCTACGACTGGGCGCAGTCGCGGTAGGCAGTGTCTTCCGATGACCTCAGGTGGTGGATCACGGTCGGGTGATTCGTCGCCATGAACCGTCCAGTGCCCAGGGGGAGTTTGTGGACGGCCTGGCGGGACGTGCCAGAGCGGTACGGCCCGTGGGCCACGCTGCCCACCCGCTCTCCCCGGTGGGCGCTGGACGGCATCTTCGACCGCCCGCAGTCCCGGCCTACCCCGCGTTGGCCCCGGACGGCCCCGCGCACGTGCTGGGCGACAAGGGCCACAGCTCCCGGGCCATCCCGCACCTGGCTGCCGCCCGGGACCGTACCGCACACCCCTGGTAGTGCTTGGTCAGGTCGGTTGTGGTGATGCGAGTCTTCCGGGCTCGGTGTGGCGTTGGGAGTGTGTGACTCCGGACGAGATTGCTGTCTACTATCACGGGCGCAGCGCGGCGGAGGCCGCGGTCCGGCTGGGTATCCCGGAGGGGACGGTCAAGTCCCGTGCGCATCACGCGCTGAAGGTCCTGCGCAAGGTGTATGTGGGCAGGCCCGGCAATGATGTTCAGCTGCGGAAGGTGGCAGTGTGACCACGCGGGACCATTCCCATGGACGTATTCCCCGGCGCGCCGGCACTGGGTTTGTCCGACACCGACGAGCGATCAGGTCGACGTAGTGCTCAGTCGGTGGCCGGGCTACCGGCGCCGCGGCACGGCTGCTCCTCGCCCTTGCTGTCGGCGGACGGTCTCCCGCTCTTATCGGTGCCCTCTCCTTTCGGCGAATTCAGCCCGCGTTCGCATCCGCCGCGCCCGCGCCGACGGTGGTGAGCAACTTCTTCGCCTCGGCACCGAGGCGGGGTCCCGCAAGCCACTGCGCGCTGCTCGGGCCGACCGAGGTGTTGCTGACGAGGGCGAGCGTGCCGTCGTTCCGCCCGATTAACCAACCGCCCCCGGACGCACCGCCGTTCATCGTGCAACCGATCCGGTACAGCGTCGGGTCCTTCTCGGCGACGTTGAATCGGCCCGGCCGGTCCTGGCAGGAGAAAAGCAGGTTGCCGTCGAACGGTGCCTCCGCCGGATACCCCCAGATCTTGAGGGTGGGGATCTTGGCGATGGCCGGCGCGTCGAGCGCCACCGGGATCGCGTAGCCGATGGCCTTCTCCAGGGACGCCGTGGGGTCGTCCGCGCGACGGACGTGCAGGACCGCGTAGTCGTAGGCCGCGCCCGCCCCGCCGATCTCCTCCCCCTCCCGTGCCCAGCCGGTGGAGACGGCTGCCCGGTCCGCCCACCAGACACCCAGCGGAGAGATCTCACCCGTGTCCTTGTCCGTGCCGCTCACCCCGGACAGCGCCTCATTGTTGTATGACGGCACGAACACGATGTTCCGGTAGAAGGCGCCGCTCCGACCGGTGTGCACACAGTGGCCCGCCGTCCACACCAGGCTCGATGCGCCGGGGTCCCCAGGGTCTGTCACTGCGGTCCCGGAGCAGACCCGGTGGCCTCCCGGGGTGTCGAAGAACACCTTGCCCAGGACGGCGGCGTTCTCGACGTAGGGCGCCTGTTCGGGCTGTGCCGGGACGGCCTTCGGCTCCGGATCGGACTCCCTCGGGTCGATGTCGCCCTTGTCGGGCAGCGGCATGTCGTAGGGGGTGGCCGCAGCCATGTCCGACGAGGACCAGGGCTCCGGTTCGGTGAACTCGCCCACCCCCCGCGGGGTGTCGGCGGGCGGTTTCTGGCAGCCGATGAGGGCGAACAGCAGGGCGGCTGTCATCCCCAGCAGGACTCCGAACGGCCTTCCCGTCCTGCCGCTGTACCCCTTCATCTCACTTCTGCTCATGTGCTGCCGCTCCTGGTCACTCGCGTTCCGTCCCCGGCGCAATCGCGCGTGGCCACTTCTGTCCGGGGCGGGTGTTCCGAAAGAGGTGGCCTGGCGTCAGGGAAGTACCGTCACTGGGTGGCGAACTCGTGCTGGAAGCCGGACTCTTGGTCGATGTGGACGGCGATGACCGCCGGGCCGATGCCGACGCGGAGCGCGCCCGCCTCGCTGATGGGGTCAGCCATGCCCTCCGGTACCTACTTCGGGTCGAACTCGCCGTTCCGGTCGCCCTGGATGATGCCGGTGATCTTGGCGGGGAGGAGATCGCCACGGCCATGGCGACGAGGGACAGCAGACAGCCCCGGCCGCCCACCTCCGCGCCGGCCTCCACAGCGATCCCCATGCCCTCGGGGCCCGTCCCTCTCGGTGTCACCCACGCTCCCGCTCACCGTTCCCACCTCTCCCGACGGCCGTCCCCGCGCCCGGGCGCCGGGAACGGTTCTCTTCGTGCTCGGCAACGGCTCCCACTGCCGCAGCAGTTCAATTTCGATCAACTGGATCCGGGAGCCGGGAGTGAACTGTCGGCGGAGCTGCGGCCGTAGGTGGCCGCCGGGGAGCACACGGAGGCGCAGAGTCCTCCCCAGGACATCTCCGAAGGCCGGCGACACGGCCCGACGGCCACGCCGGTGCCCGGAACCCGGGATCCGGCTCCCCCGCCCGCCACGGGCAGGACGCCGTACGTCCGCACAGCTCCTCGGGCTCCCCGAACCGCCGTACCGACCTGGTGTCCGGCGTGCTTGCTGCGTGCCGCTCCAGGTAGGCATGCGCCCCGGCACCGACCACGGCGCCCACCAGGGCGCCGCCCACCATCCCCAGGGGCCGGCGGGGGCACCGAGGTACGCGCCGACCGCCGCGCCCGCCACCGTGTGTGGATGCTCGCGGACGAACTTCCGGTGGTGGGATCGCGGTGGGGGCGGAGGCCGAATACGGCCAAACCGTAACGACGGACGGTCGGAACAGCGACGGCCTACAACCCTCTGGTCCGGCTCTTTCCGACCGCGGCCCCGCTGCCCGCCCAGGGCGCGGTCGGAGACCGAGGCGGCTGTGAGGTGGGAGACTGCTGGGTGCCGTGGACCTGGCGGCGGGCCGCGTCGGCGATGCTCTGCGCGGGGGCGGCCTGCGCCGACGAGGGGCGGGAAGGAGCTGCGCGGGTCGTGAGGGCGTGGGCCTCTCGGGTCAGCGCCGAGATCCAGGCGTCGTCACTCAGCCGGGAGACGAAGCCGCTCACCTTCGCCCGGCGGGACTGTGCCTCGGGCCTGGTACCTTTCGCCGGCCTGCGGAACCAGGAAGTCGCCTTCGGCGTGTTCTCCTCCGCTTTGACTCGCTGGTCGTCGAAGTGGGCCATCACACGTCGGGTGCCTTCGTGGTCGTTCCGGATTTCCACGGCGGTCTGCGCCAGTTGCCGCGCGTCGCCCACCCCTCGAAGGGACCTCACATCGCGCTCCGTTCGCATCTTCAGCAGATCGAACGACGACTTGAGCAGCAGATCGGCCGTACTCCCGCCCAACTTGGCGACATAGTCTCGCTCAACTCGCCGCAGCGTCTCCAGATGTTCCTCCACGGTGCGCAGGTAGTGCCGTGCCACGTACCGCCACTCCTCTCCCGGTTCGAGTCGGACCGGACGGCTTGTCGTCCCATGGGTGCGGACGTCGCCGTAGTTCCTGAAATCCGCGTGGTTCTCCTGGCTGAGGAACTCCCAGCCCTGCCCACCTCGCCAGAGCAGGTTCGTCGACTCGGGGATCGCTTCCAGCCGCAGACTCTGGTACTCCCCGTCCCCGAACCAGTCGACCGGTCCTGCCTCCGACCGGAACTGCTCCGCCGCCGCACGGTTCGACGAGGGGGACTGGTAGTGCCACGCGGTGAAGTCGTCCCGCTCGCCCTCCTTGGTGACGGCGAGGGCGCATCCGTTCATCGCTGCCGTGAAGACGAAGTCCGCGCGGAAGTCCGCCGACGACACCAGCGGTACGACGGTATGGCCCACGTTCTGTTCCGGGTTCGCCGAACTCCCTTGCAGGTAAGGGACGTAGTGCGCCGGGATGTAGTCCTCGGCGGGACCGACCGGGGGAAGGGAGTGCCCCTGGAGCAGCGCGCCCAGAGTCGGGTCGCCAGGGAACGCCTCGGCGTACTTCTCCACGGCCGGCGTCAGCACGTATCCCGTGCTTCCGGGGCCGTCTCCCGGTGCCGTACGCGCTGTCAGGGTGAACCAGTGGCGGTTCTGCTTGTCCATCCAGCGCAGAAAGGCCGCGTGATCCATCTCCCGGGCCACCGTCGAACTCCCCGCGTCCCCCGAACCTCCCGGCCCCGACGCGCTCCTCGCGCGCATGCCGTCCGCCATCCGCAGCAACACCATGTTGCTCCGCAGGAACTCCTTCGGGGCGGCGACGAACTCCCGGACCGCCCTGCCGTCGTCTCCGCTCCGACGGCCGTCGGTGTCGTGTCGTCCGCTTGCGGTGGTCATGATCGGCTGGCCTGTTCGTGTCCGTCGAGTGTCTGTCGCCCCGTACGACGGCTGCGTCATCCACGACGTTCACCGTGGCCCCCGTCCCTCCACCGGCGCGCTCCTCGACCCACTGGCGTTCTCGTGAGTCACTGCTGTCCGACCACCTGTCCCTGGGGACAGGCAGCCGCCGCGGAGGCCGGTGCGGCCATCGCCACCAAGGCCTCCCGCAAGCAGGCCTCCCGCAAGCAGGACCGCAGCCAGCCGGCCGTCTGCGCACGGACGGGATGACCGTGCGACGGCCCTGAGGCGACCCGAAGAGCTCGGAACGTGGCTTCTGTACTTGCCTTTCTCAATCCCGGGCGGAAGGCTACTCGTTTCCGCTGACCCATGACATGAGCTTGCGGAGCTGCTTGCCGGTGGTCTCCAGCAGGTGCTCGGAGTCCTGCTGCTTGTACTCGTTGTACTTCTTCAGGCCCCCGTGGTACTCGTCCATCCACTGCTGGGCGAAGGTGCCGTCCTGGATCTCTGCGAGGACCTGCTTCATCTCGGCCTTGGTGGCGTCGGTGATGATGCGCGGGCCGGTGACGTAGTCGCCCCACTCGGCGGTCTCGGAGATGGACCAGCGCATCTTCTCCAGGCCGCCCTCGTACATGAGGTCCACGATCAGCTTCAGCTCGTGCAGGCACTCGAAGTAGGCGATCTCCGGCTGGTAACCCGCCTCGGTCAGCGTCTCGAAGCCCGCCTTGACCAGGGCGGAGGCGCCACCGGCGAGGACGGCCTGCTCACCGAAGAGGTCGGTCTCGGTCTCCTCGGTGAAGGTGGTCTTGATGACGCCGGCGCGGGTGCCGCCGATGCCCTTGGCATACGACAGGGCGAGCGCGAAGGCGTTGCCGGAAGCGTCCTGCTCGACGGCGGCGAGACACGGAACGCCGCGGCCCTCCTCGTACTGACGGCGGACCAGGTGGCCCGGGCCCTTCGGGGCGACCATGCAGACGTCCACGCCGGCCGGGGGCTTGATGAAGCCGAAGCGGATGTTCAGGCCGTGGCCGAAGAACAGCGCGTCGCCGTCCTGGAGGTTGTCCTTGATGGACTCCGCGTAGACCTGGGCCTGGATCGGGTCCGGTACCAGGATCATGATGACGTCGGCTTCGGCGGCGGCCTCCGCCGGGGTGACCACGCGCAGGCCCTGCTCCTCGGCCTTGGCCTTGGACTTGGAGCCCTCGTGCAGGCCGACCCGTACGTCGACACCCGAGTCGCGCAGCGACAGCGCGTGGGCGTGGCCCTGGCTGCCGTAGCCGATGACCGCGACCTTGCGGCCCTGGATGATGGACAGGTCGGCGTCGGCGTCGTAGAACAGCTCGGCCACTTCGGTTTCCTCCTTGGGCGCAGGCGCATTTCAGCTTCTGCGTAAAGGCTGACAGGTCTGGACGGACTGCGTGCGGACCCTGTCTCGGACTCCGCTCGGCCGTCCCTGCATGACACGTACGCCGGCCATGTGCCAGTTCACATTTTTCGGGCGGCTTGACAGTGAGCCCTTTCCAACCTGGCTGTTGGGTGCGGCGTTGGGCTGACAACATGGTGAAGCCCCTGGTAGATGGGTTTTCGACCAAGAGAACCGTCTCC